>NZ_AJVB01000341.1:0-4162 GCF_000278445.1 Rhodococcus sp. R1101 | reverse complement strand
GACGTGCTGTGCTGGGGCGACGCCCGGATCGGGAACATCATGTACGACGGCACGACTCCCGTAGCGGTGCTGGACTGGGAATCGGCTGCGCTCGCGCCCCGGGAGCTGGACCTCGGCTGGTTCATCTGTTTCCACCGCATCTTCCAGGACATCGCCGAACAGTTCTCGTTCCCCGGCCTCCCGAATTTCCTGCGGCGTTCCGACGTGGTGGCGGAATACGAGAAGGCCGCCGGAGTCGAGGTGCGCGACCTCGACTTCTACCTCGTGTACGCCGCGCTGCGCCACGGCATCGTGATGTCGCAGATCGAGCGCCGGCGTATCCACTTCGGTGAGGTGGAACCACACGACGACCCGGACGCGTACGTTCTTCACCGCGACATGCTCGCGCGCTTGCTCGACGAATCCTACGAGTGGGAGAAGTGACCGATGAAACCAGCTCCGCTCGACGAATTTCCGGTGCACCAGTCACCGCTGTCGATGGGACGGGTGGCGTCCACGGACCGGAACTTCTACGACCGCAACTATTTCAACGCCCACGACCGCACGGGCTCGATCTACCTCATCACCGGTTTCGGCGTCTACCCGAATCTGGGTGTGGTCGACGCCTTCGTCACGGTTCGGCACGGGGATTCCCAGGTAGCGGTCCGGTTCTCCGGCGCTCTCGGGGAGCGGTCCATGGAGAGCGCGGTCGGTGGGTACCGGCTCGAGGTGATCGAACCCTTGCAGAGGATTCGCGTCGTCTGCGAACACGACGAGCTGTCCTGTGATCTCACCTGGGACGGGTCGTTCCCCGCGGTACTCGAAGAGGCACACATCCTGATGTCGGGTCCGCGCCCCATCCTGGACGCCTCCCGATTCGCTCAGGTCGGGAGCTGGTCGGGCAGCATCTGCGTGCAGGGCAAGGACTTCACGGTCGACCCGGACACCTGGATGGGTACGCGCGATCGCTCGTGGGGCATCCGCCCGGTGGGGGAGCCGGATCCGCAGGGGCGCTGGACATACGAGAACCGCGGTGGGCACTACTGGACGTACGCCCCTCTGCGATTCGACGACTTCGCACTCATGGTGATCGTCCAGGAATCGTCCGACGGCCATCGCACGCTCAATCACGCCACGCGCGTCTTCCCCGACGGTCGCGTCGAGCAGCTCGGGTGGCCGCGCCTTGAGGTGAACTACCGCAGCGGCACGCGGCACCCCGAATCCGCGCGCATCCACCTCACCACGCCGGAGGGAAAGCCTCTGGTCGTGGAGGTGGAGAACCTCGGGTTCATCTCTCTGAGCCACGGTGCCGGATACGGCGGCGACCCCGAATGGACGCACGGTGAGTGGCGCGGGGAGAACTGGTCGTCCGCGTCGGTGGTGGATACCACCACTGCGGAGTTCCACGACCGGTTGCCGTATTCGACGATCGATCACATCGCACGTGCGACGATCGACGGGCAGGTCGGTTGGGGGATGTTCGAGCACGCGGTCATGGGACGGCACGACCCGTCCGGTTTCGTCGGCTGGACGGACATGGCGCCGTAGCGACTGCCGGCGACGAGCACCTCCGACCGAGCAGGCTGTGGTCGGAGGTGCTGTCGCCCTCAGGCGGATATCCGGTCAACGCAGCTTGATGGTCCCACCGTCGACCATGAGCGTCTGACCGGTCATGTAGGCCGCATCGTCGCTGGCCAGGAAGACTGCGACCCGGCCGACGTCGGCCTGCGGATCGCCGAAACGGTGCATCGGCGTCTTCGCCAGGAGTGCCTGCTCGACGCCGGGGTGGGCCGCGATGTACGCCTCGATGCCCTCGGTCAGCGCCAGAGGAGAGATGACGTTGACGTTGATGCCGTCCGCCGCCCACTCGTTTGCCGCGACCCGGCTGATCGCCCGGATCGCTTCCTTGGCGGCCGCGTACGAACTCTGCGTCACGCTTCCTTCGATGCCGGCTCCGGATGCGAAGTTGATCACCGAGCCCTTGTTCGCGGCGAGCTGGGCGTGTGCTGCTTTCATCAATCGGAATGTCGGGTAGAAGCCCGTGCCGAACGACAGGTCGAGCATGTCCTGTGTGGTTTCCAGCAGGGGTGCCTGCTTCGAGACGTGCGCATTGTTGACGAGTACGTCGACCTTGCCGAACTGTTCGACGGCGGTGGCGACGATCGTCTCGGCGGCCGACTCCTCGGAGATGTCCGCGTACGAGAATTTCCCGGCTCCGCCGAGTTCGGCTTCGAGTGCCTCGCCCGCGGACCGGTCGATGTCGACGAACAGGACCCGTGCGCCCTCTTCCGCGAACGCCCGAACGATGCCGCGCCCGATTCCTCCGGCGCCGCCGGTGACGATCGCAACCTTGCCTGCAAGCCTCATGCCGTGTTCCCTTCGTCGTGCGGTGCCGGGTGGTCAGTCGACGGCCAGTGCGACCTTCTCGAGTTCCGCGATGCTGTATGCAGCGTAGGTCTCGTACGGGCCACGACCGGCGAAATACGAGGAAAGCTGCTCGTCGAGTTCCTCGACCGTGAAGGCCGAACCGGCCGCGTCGAAACGGTTCTCGACCTTCGGCGAGGCCATGAGCGCGACCATCTTGCCGTAGACGACGAACACCTGCCCGGTGATCTCCGCGGAGGCCGGGGAGGCGAGATAACTCACCAGGGTGCCGACACGCTCGGGGGCCAGCGGGTCGAGTCCGGTCGTGCCGTCGGCTTCACCGAATGCCTCGGCGGTCATCGCGGTGCGTGCGCGGGGGCAGATCGCGTTCGCGGTGACTCCGTAGCGGGCCAGCCCTTGAGCCGTGGACAGGGTGAGCGCTGTGATTCCGGCCTTCGCGGCGGAATAGTTCGGCTGCCCGGCCGAACCGAACAGGAAGGCCTCCGACGAGGTGTTGACGATACGACCGTAGACCGGTCCGCCGGCTGCCTTGCTCGCCTGGCGCCAGTGCACCGCGGCGGCGTGCGATGTGGCGGCGTGACCCTTGAGGTGGACCCGGATCACGTCGTCCCAGTCGGACTCGGTCAGGTTGAAGATCATCTTGTCGCGGATGATGCCCGCATTGTTGACGAGGATGTCGAAGGATCCGAAGGCCTTGACGGACTCCTCGACGAGACGGCTTCCGAGAGACCAGTCGGACACATCGCCGGTCACCGCGATCGCCCGGCCGCCGGTGGCGACGATCTCCTCTGCGACCTCGTGTGCCGCGTCGCCCATGTCGTTGACGACGACGGCGGCACCCGCTGCGGCGAGGGCGAGGGCCTCGGCCCGTCCCAGGCCCGCTCCGGCACCGGTCACGACCGCGGCACGCCCGGTCAGGCTCACAGATTCACCCATGCTTCGTCTCCTGTTCGGTTGCCGTGGTCCGTCATCATTCCGCGGCTGAATTAGTATTCATTCTAGTTTGCGGGTGTGTGCGATTCGACTGTCGACACGGTCCCGCTGGATGGGATCGGGTGGACCCCGACCTGTTCCACCTGGAACGTTCGTCGCCGACGACGGGTGGGTGCCGACCGATCACGAAGGGGAGGAGTCGAGCATGCCGAGACTTGCGGAAGTGCGGGATGCGGCCGAGCCGAACTCGGCCGAGCAGCACGCGCGGTACGGCAGGATCATCGATGCCGCAGCGCAACTGGGTGCGGAGAAGGAGCTCGAGCGGGTTCGGATGCAGGAGGTCGCCGAACTTGCCGGGGTCGCCATCGGCACCCTCTATCGGTACTTCCCGTCCAAGACGCATCTGTTCGTCGCGGTCATGGTGGACCAGATCGATCGCATGGGTATTCATCTCTCCAGACGTTCGCGTCCGTCCGCTGCGCCCGCGGACGCGGTCTACGACGCATTGCTGCAGGCCACTCGGGCGCTGGTGCGAGCACCGCTGCTGGCCAACGCGATGATCCAGTCCGCCGCCTCGTCGAACGCCGCCACCATTCCCGATGTGGCGAAGATCGATCGGCACTTCGACGGACGGCTCCTGGCCGCCGCGGGTATCGACGAGCCGACCGTTCGTGACGTGACCGTCGTGCGATTGCTGGTGGCGCTGTGGTTCGGGCTCGTCCGCTCGGCGCTCAACGGCCGGATGTCGATCCCCGAGGTCGAATCCGACCTGCGTGTCGCGTGCGACCTTCTGCTCGTGGATCTGTCCGCCGGCGTGCGCTGACGGGCGGGCCCGGGAATCGAATCCGCAAGGGCTGTCCCGCTC
>NZ_AJVB01000340.1:0-4170 GCF_000278445.1 Rhodococcus sp. R1101 | reverse complement strand
GATCCACGTCGGGCCGAGCGTGTACGAGCCGAGATGCAGAAGGACCAGCACCTCGGCTCGTACACGCTCGGCCCGACGTGGATCAACGCGCTCGAGCTGTCGAACGTCGCGGCGACCCTCGCCTCGCACGGCAAGTGGTGCCCGCCCAGCCCGATCGAGGGAGTGTTCGACCGCGAGGGCAAGCCCGTCCCGATCACCCAGCAGGCCTGCGAGCAGGCCGTCGAACCCGGACTCGCCGACACCCTCGCGACGGCGATGAGCAAGGACACCGCCGGCGGCGGTACCGCTTCGGGTGCCGCGGGTTCGGTGGGCTGGAACCTGCCGGTCGCGGCGAAGACCGGTACCACGGAGTCGCACATGTCGTCGGCGTTCCTCGGCTTCACCAACCGGTTCGCCGGGGTCGTCTACACCTACGGCGACTCCCCCACCCCGGGGCAGATCTGCTCGGGTCCGGTTCGCCCCTGCTACGACGGCAACCTCTTCGGTGGCACGGAGCCGGCTCGGACGTGGTTCTCGGCGATGCTGCCGGTCGCGAACAAGTTCGGTCCCGTCGAGCTCCCTGCCCCCGACCCGCGGTACGTCCGCGGTGCCGGTAACGCCCAGGTCCCCGACGTCACGGGCCTGTCGAAGGACCGCGCGGTACAGCGCCTGCGCGACGCTGGTTTCTCGGTGTCGGAGGCGACGATCGCCGGTGAGGAACGCGCCGGAACCGTGACGGGTACGTCCCCGAGCGGCTCGGCGGTGCCGGGTTCGACGGTGACCTTGTTCATCAGCGACGGATCGGTCCGCGTGGCTCCCACCACCAGCGCCACCCCGGCGCGTCCGCGCGATCGCGAGGTTCCCGACACGACCCGCCCGTCGACCCGCGCGCCTGTTCCGGAACGTGAGCTGGAGCAGAGCGAGTCGAGTCCTCCCGCGGACGAGGACTCCACTCCCACGACGACACCGAGCCGCCCCGACAACTGAGCCGCAGAACGTCCACGGCCGTGCAGTTCTCGTCGCCCCTTCCTGGTGAAGGCCCGCGAGAACTGCACGGCCGTCCGGCTACAGGCGTGAACGAACGGCTGCGGACAAGCGTTTGCCGTCCGCTTTTCCTGCCGCGATCTCGGTGGCGGCCTTCATCACCTGGCCCATGTTCTTCGGGCCCGGACGCGTTCCGAGTTCCTCGGCGACGCGCGCGAGTGCGGTGTCGACGACGTCGACGAGTTCGGCATCGGTCAGCGGCGTGGGCAGGTATTCGTCGATGATCCGCGCCTCGGCGTGCTCCTTGGCCGCGAGCTCGCCGCGTCCGTTCTCGGTGTAGATCTCGGCGGCCTCGCCGCGCTTCTTCGACTCCTTCGCGAGAACCTCGAGCACGTCGTCGTCGGAGAGCGCACGTGCCTCCTTGCCGGCCACCGCCTTGTTCCGGACCGCCGCCAGCAGCATCCGGAGCGTCTCGGTCCGCAGCTTGTCCTTGTCCTTCATCGCAGCCGTCAGGTCTGTCCGCAGTCTGGATTCGAGGGAGGATGTGGTGTTGCTCATGCCGGAAACGCTACGCGGGGCAAGCGAACCGCGTGCGGTGACCACACACGGCGGTACGCTGGAGAAGTGCCTGACCTGTCTGCAATTCGCCGTGTAACCCTCGGTGCTGCCGGCGCCGCCGCTCTCGGCCTCGGTTACGCCACGCTGATCGAACGGAATGCGTTCACCCTTCGCGAGGTCACGGTGCCGGTGCTCGCACCCGGCGCGTCGACACTGCGGGTGCTGCACATCAGCGACCTGCACATGACTCCCGACCAGAAGCTCAAACAGAACTGGTTGCGTGAGCTCGACAGCCTCGAGCCCGATCTCGTGGTGAACACGGGCGACAACCTCTCGCACCCGAAGGCCGTTCCGGCCGTCGTCCAGGCTCTCGGCGGGCTTCTCGCCCGCCCGGGTCTGTTCGTCTTCGGGAGCAACGACTATTTCGCTCCCGTGCTGAAGAACCCGCTCGCCTACTTCGACAAGAACCACGACCGGGTCTACGGTCCTCCGCTGCCGTGGGGCGACCTGCGCGCGGCGTTCACCGAGCGGGGCTGGCAGGACATGACGCATGTGCGCCGCGACATCGAGGTGGGGGGTGTGCGCATCGCTGTCGGCGGTGTCGACGACCCGCACCTCGACCGCGACCGGTACGAGACGATTGCCGGTGCGGCCGATCCCTCGGCCGATCTGCGGCTGGGCATGACGCACTCCCCCGAGCCGCGGGTGCTCGACCGTTTCGCCGAGGACGGCTACGACCTCGTTCTCGCGGGCCATACCCACGGTGGTCAGCTGTGCCTGCCGTTCTACGGCGCGTTGGTGACCAATTGCGGAATCGACCGGTCGCGGGTGAAGGGCGCGTCGCGGTGGGGCGCTCACATGCGACTGCACGTCTCCGCGGGCATCGGCACGTCGCCGTTCGCTCCCGCCCGGTTCTTCTGTCGTCCGGAGGCCACCCTGCTGACCCTCGTTCCGGCCTCGCGCGACACCACGCAGCACACCAGTGGCGACGCGGCAGAGCGCGCCGGGTTACGTCGCTGACCAGCCGATTTAATCTTCTGCGGGCTCGTGTTGTAAGCTGACCGAGGTTCAATACGGGGTGTGGCGCAGCTTGGTAGCGCGCTTCGTTCGGGACGAAGAGGTCGTGGGTTCGAATCCCGCCACCCCGACTCGTGGAAGAACTCGTCAGGGCACTTTCTCCTCACGGAGAAGGTGCCCTGACTACGTTTGCGGGTCGGTGCGAATCCGAGACGGGGTCGCGAGGACGGAGTGGTTCCGGCTGTAGACGAAGTAGATGATCAGGCCGAGGAGCATCCACAGCACGAAACGCAGCCATGTCTCGACGGACAGATTCACCATCAGCCACACGCACGCGATCACCGCGAGAATCGGGACCAGCGGCACCAGCGGCACCCGGAACCCGCGTTCGAGATCCGGTCGTGTCCGCCGCAGCACGATCACACCGATCGACACGAGTACGAACGCGAAGAGCGTGCCGATGTTGACCATCTCCTCGAGCGTGCCCAGCGGCACGAGACCCGCGAGCAGCGCGACGACCACCGTCACGAGTACCGTCGTGCGCACCGGGGTTCCTCGACTGCCCGTGTGGGAGAGCCCGCGTGGCACGAGTCCGTCCCGCGCCATGGCGAACAACACCCTCGTCTGACCCAGCATCAGCACCATCACGACCGTCGTCAGACCCGCGAGGGCACCGATCGAGATCAGGTTCTTGGCCCAGTCCATCCCGTTGAGCGCGAACGCTGTCGCCAGCGTCGACTCGTCCCCTTCGAGGGCGGTGTAGTCGACCATGCCGGTGAGGACGAGGCTGACGGCCACGTACAGCACCGTCACGATCGCGAGCGAGCCGAGGATGCCGATCGGCACCGCCTTCTGCGGGTGACGCGTTTCCTCGGCCGTGGTGGCGACGACGTCGAATCCGATGAACGCGAAGAACACCAGACTGGCTGCGGCCAGCAGCCCGTACCAGCCGAAGGTGCTGCCTCCTGCGCCGGTGGCGAACGAGAACAGGGACTGATGCAGTCCGTCGCCGGTGTCGCCGGCTTCCGAGGGTGGGATGAACGGCGAATAGTTCTCGGCCTTGACGTAGAAGGCGCCGAGAGCCACCACGAACAGCACCACCGCGATCTTGATCGACGTGATGACCAAGGAGACCCGGGACGAGAGTTTGGTACCCGTGGCGAGCAGCACGCCGATCACGGCGACGATCAGGATCGCACCCCAGTCGACTTTCACCGGCCCGATCGTGAAGCTCGAGGACACGGTCATGACCTCGTGGAGGTAGAGCGACCACCCCTTCGCGACCACCGCCGCCGCGAGGGCGAATTCGAGGATGAGGTCCCATCCGATGATCCACGCGACGAATTCCCCGAAGGTCGCGAACGAGTAGGTGTAGGCGCTTCCGGCGACAGGCACGGTCGAGGCGAATTCGGCATAGCAGAGGGCGGCGAGGGCGCACGCGATCGCCGCGAAGACGAAGGCCAGTGACACCGACGGGCCGGCGACGTTGCCCGCGGTCCGGGCGGTGAGCGTGAAGATGCCGGCGCCGATGACGACTGCGACTCCGAACACGATGAGGTCCCAGGCGGTCAGATCCTTGCGCAGCCTCGAATCGGGTTCGTCGGTGTCGCGGATGGATTGCTCCACCGACTT
>NZ_AJVB01000339.1:0-4172 GCF_000278445.1 Rhodococcus sp. R1101 | reverse complement strand
GATCCTGTCGGCCAGTCCGTCGTCCTGGGTCTACTCGTCGGAAGACCGTCGGAATCTTCGGCGCGACCTGGCTCGCGATCCGGTTCGGTCTCGCGACCCGCCCGACCGGGCTGATGTGGGGCGACGTGTTCGCGCTCGCCGTGATCGGCGGCATCGGATTCACGGTGAGCCTGCTCATCGCCGAACTCTCGCTCGGCGACATCCACGGCGGCGAGCCCGCCGAGATCGCCAAGGCCGCCGTGCTGGTGACGTCTTTGATCGCCTCCGTCATCGGGTCGGCGCTACTGTTACGGCGTGGGCGCGCCCACCGCCAACGGAACGAACCAACCGAAGGGGTCGAGTAGTGAGCGTGACGAACGCGAATCGTCCGGAGAACGGAGTCCCGTCGAGCATCTCGGGCATCCCGTTGACGAAGGTGGACGCTCCGACGCCCCGCGACGCCAGTGTGGGCGAACTGGTGCGCGATGCGGCGACACAGCTGTCCACCCTGTTCCGCGCCGAGGTCCAGCTCGCCAAGGCCGAGGTGACCGGTGAGGTCAAGAAGGGCGTGCAAGGCAGCCTGTTCTTCATCCTCGCGCTCGCCGTGCTGACCTTCAGCTCGTTCTTCTTCTTCTTCTTCCTCGCCGAACTGCTCGACATCTGGGTGGCGCGCTGGCTCGCCTTCCTCATCGTCTTCCTGATCATGGTGGTGGTGACCGCCCTGCTGGCCTTGATCGGCTATATGCGGGTGCGCAAGGTGCGCGCACCCAACAAGACCATCGACTCGCTCAAGCAGACCGCGTCGATCCTCCCGAACAGCCAGGACGGACACGACTCGGCCGGCCCCCGCCACGCCGCGCCGCGTCACGCCACCCGCTGACCACCGGATCGTCAGTGCCCGTCCCCGACCCGTCCACGGTCCGATATCCCGGACCGTGGACGCATCGAGACATCCACGCCAACGGCATCCGATTCCATGCCGTCGAAGCCGGCCCGCACGACCCGGACACACCGCTCGTGGTGTTCGTGCACGGCTTCGCCGACCTGTGGTGGTCGTGGCGCCACCAGCTCACAGCCTTCGCGGAGCTCGGCTACCGGGCCGTGACCGTGGACCTGCGCGGTTACGGCGACACCGACAAGCCGCCGCGCGGGTACGACGGATGGACGCTCTCGAACGACATCGCGGGTCTGATCCGCGCGCTCGGCCATACCGAGGCGATCCTCGTCGGTCACGCCGACGGGGGCCTCGTGTGCTGGGCGACCGCGGTGCTCCATCCCACTCTCGTGCGGGCGATCGCGGTCGTCGACTCCCCGCACCCGATCTCGCTGCGCGATGCGACGCTGCGCGACCGCGCGCAACGCAAAGCCCTGCTGCCGACCTTCCTCGCCTACCAGCTGCCGTGGCGCCCCGAGCGGAAACTGGTCCGCGACGACGGCCGGGAGATCGAACGGCTGATGCGCGTGCGCTGCGGCCCCGACTGGCGACGCACCGGCGAGTTCGCCGAGGTCGTCGACCGGCTTCGTTCAGCGATCCGCATCCCGGGCACGGCTCACCTGACCCTCGAATACCAGCGCTGGGCGTTCCGCAGTCAGTGGCGTCCCGACGGGCGCCGGTTCATGAAGGCCATGGACGTCGAGCTCACACTGCCGATCCTGCAACTCCACGGCGCACTGGATCCCTATGTCCTGGCGGCGACACTCCGTCGCTGCGTGCGACACGCCCCCGGCCGGATCCTGAAATTCGTCGACGGGGCCGGCCACTACGCCCACCAGGAGAGGCCCGACGCGGTGACGGCGTTGCTCGCCGACTTCATCCGCACGCTCGACTGAATCCGCCCCGGGTGGGCGGCCGGACGATGCGGGCCGTCAGACGATGCAGGCGCCGGTCGCGACCGGCTGATTCCTTCCGGCCATCGCCAGCTGCCGGCTCACCTCTGCACCGGTGAGGACGAAGCCGGTATCGGTGTCGTCGACCGCCGCCCCGAAGACCATCCCGAGGACGTTGCCGGACGGATCGACCAGCGGACCACCCGAATTACCCTGACGAATCGTGCCCCGCACCGTGTACACCTCACGTTCGACGGTGCCGCCGCGGTAGATGTCGGGGCCCTGCAGATCGAGTGTCTCGCGGATCCGCGCCGCGCTCGCCGTGTACGGTCCGCCACCCGGATAGCCGAGCACGATCGCGTCGTCGCCCGACTCCGCGGCCTCCGACTCGAAACGGAGCGGCTGCGCGGTCAGTCCCGGCACCGCGAGGATCGCGACATCCACTTCCGGGTCGAACAGCACGACCGTCGCGTCGAGCGGTCCGCTCTCCGTATCGACGGTCACCGCCGCGGTTCCTGCGACGACGTGCGCGTTCGTCATCACCCGTTCGGGTGCCACGACGAAGCCGGATCCCTCGAGCGCCTTCTGGCAGCTGGGCGCGACACCGTTGATGCGCAGCACACTCGTCTGCAGCCGGGCCGGCACCGATCCTTCGAGCAGAGTGCCGTCGGGTACTTCCACCTCGGCGATCGGGGTGCGCCCGAACGGTCCGATCACCTCGGGCAGGCCCGATGTGTCGAGCAGCGCCGAGAACTCGTTGGGGATGGCGCGCATCCAGTCGGGCGCGACATCGTCGACCGTCCCGAGCACATCGGAACCCCGAACGGCCGCGGAGACAGCGGGCTGGGTCGCGGCGGTCAGAGGGATGGCGAGCAGCCACGCGGCGACGAGCACCGCGACCGACTGCAGACCGGCGCCGACGACACTGTCCACCGCCCGCGCACCCGGACTGTGGATGCCGCTGCGCGCGGCACGGCCCAGCACCATGCCGGCCACCTCGCCGATCACGACCAGCACCACGATCAGGGCGATCCCGGCCAGGATGCGCATGCGGGCGTCGTCGATGTGCACGAGCACGTGCGGGGCGATGAGGATGCCCGCGACCGCACCGAGCAGCACGCCCAGGAAGGCCAGAGCCGAGGCGACGGCTCCCTGCCGGAGCCCGGAGGACGCGGCGATCAGGACGATCACCACGATGATCAGATCGATCCAGCCCGATCCGGTCATGATTCGACCACCCCCGTCTCCACTTCGGTGAGCACGACGTCCAGATCACGGACATCGTCGTGATCCCACTCGATCTCCCAACCCGACACCGCGAACAGACCCGCGAGCACGCCCGCGGTGAAACCCCAGACCAGCATCCCGTCCACCTGGAAGGCCGGACCCTGATAACCCAGCCGGTGCCGGACCTGGAACCGGTTGTCGGGGTCGAGCAGTTCGTGCAGCGACACCCGGACCACGCGGGTGGCCTCCCGCGGGTCGACCACACCGACGGGACTCGGAGTCTCCCAGTAGGCGACCACAGGTGTCACCTCGAAGCCGGAGGGTGGGATGAACAGTTCGGGAAGCACCGCGAGCGGCCGGATGCCGGACGGGTCCAGGCCCGTTTCCTCCTGTGCCTCCCGCAACGCGGTGTGGATGGCTCCGTAGTCCTCCGGGTCGGCAGCGCCCCCGGGAAAGGCCACCTGTCCGCTGTGCTGCCGCAGCGTCGCGGCCCGTTGGGTGAGCAGGACGTCGGCGTCGGTGGGCAGTCCGCCGCGGGCGATGGGGTCGGCCGTCGGCGACCCGCCGAACAACACCAGGACCGAGGCCTGCCGCACCCGCGCGTCGCGGGGTGCGCGACGGTTCAGGATCGGGTTGAGACCGTGGGGGTCGGCCGGGGACACCGAGGCGACACGCCGGAGCCATTCGGGGATCACGCGGCCACCCCCAGATGCTCCTCGACGAGCGAGGCGACCTCGTCGGCGGACCGGAACGGGATCGGCAGCACCGCGGCGACCGATCCGTCCGCGCGGAGCAGCACCGTCACGGGAAGGACAGCAGGCGCGCCGACGGCGGCCTGGACCCGTCCGGATCCGTCCTGGACACCCGGCAATCGCACGTCGTAGTCGGCGAGTTTGGAGAGCGCGTTCGACTCGTTGGGATCGGTGTGGACGGTGACGACCGTGACCGCGTCGCCGACGCGGGCGGCGTACTCCTCGAGCACGGGAAGTTCCTCGGCGCAGGGGCCGCACCACCAGGCCCACAGGTTCACCACGGCGGGCCTGCCGGCCAGGGCGGCCGCGAGGTCCACGGAGGATCCGTCACCGACACATTCGAAGACCAGTCCGGCGAGCGGACCGGCGGCAGGCCCGGGCACGCCC
>NZ_AJVB01000338.1:0-4176 GCF_000278445.1 Rhodococcus sp. R1101 | reverse complement strand
CGACGAGGCAGACCTGGACGCGGTCGCTGTGCGGGGCGTGGACGGCGAAGCGTGTCCCGCCGTCCACCGGTGTGGGCCCGAGCGGGAAGGCGGCCCGGTCGGGGAGCGCGACCGAGTCGGACACGACGGCAGGTTCGGATGCGGAGGACGACACGGGAACCGATCCTGCCGCGTTTCGGGCTCGGGCGTAAGAGAAGATGGTCGTCGTGGCACAACCTGATCCCGATTTGCTCATCGAATTCGACGACGTAGTGGTCCGACGCGGCGGGAACGTCCTCGTCGGTCCCGTGACCTGGAAGGTGGAACTCGACGAACGCTGGGTGGTTCTCGGACCCAACGGGGCGGGAAAGACCTCGCTGCTGCGGGTCGCGGCGGCCGAGACGTTCCCCACCTCCGGTACCGCGCACGTCCTCGCGGAGACGTTCGGCCGGACCGATCTGTCCGAGCTGCGACCCCGGATCGGATTGTCCTCCGCGGCACTGGCCAACCGCGTGCCCAACGACGAGAAGGTCACCGATCTGGTGCTCTCCGCGGGTTACGGCGTGCTGGGCCGGTGGCGTGAGCGGTACGACGACATCGACACGAGCCGGGCGGTGGAGATGCTCGAGAGCCTCGGAGCGGAGCATCTCGCCGATCGTCTGTACGGGACGTTGTCGGAAGGTGAACGCAAGCGCGCGCTCATCGCCCGGGCGTTGATGACCGACCCGGAGCTGCTGCTGCTCGACGAGCCGGCAGCGGGTCTGGATCTGGGCGGTCGTGAGGAACTCGTGGCCCGGCTCGGAGCCCTCGCGGCCGATCCGGACGCGCCTGCGATCGTGCTCGTCACCCATCACGTCGAGGAGATCCCGCCCGGCTTCACGCACGCGATGCTCCTGAAGGAGGGCGGTGTCGTCGCTCAGGGTCTGCTGGACGATGTGATCACCGCCGAGAACCTCAGTGCGGCGTTCAGCCAGTCGATCTCGCTCGACAAGGTCGACGACCGCTTCTTCGCCCGCCGCACCCGCCGGCCGGGTCGGCACCGCAGGTAACTCCGGGTCGGGTGGTGCCGGGACCGATCGGTTAGGTTGAGGCCATGGCTATCGATCGCTCGGCATCCACCTTCGATCCCACCGCGGTGCCCATCCGCGACGCGTCCACCGTGATGCTCGTGCGCGACTCCGCGCGCGGTGTCGAGGTGTTCCTGCAGCGCCGCGTCGTCGGTATGGACTTCGCCGGCGGCATGACCGTCTTCCCCGGCGGTGGTGTCGACCCCTCGGACACCGACGCCGAGGTGTGCTGGACCGGCCCGGACGTGGCCTGGTGGGCCGAGAAGTTCGGCATCGACGAAGCGCAGGCCCGCGCGCTGGTGCTCGCGGCCGTGCGCGAGACTTTCGAGGAATGCGGCGTGCTGCTCGCCGGCCCGACCCCGGATTCCGTGGTGGCCGACACGACCGAGTACGCCGAGGCGCGGCGCCTGCTCGAGGCGCGCGAGTTGTCGTTCGGCGACTTCCTGGAGAAGGAGCGACTCGTGCTGCGCGCCGACCTGCTGCGTCCGCAGGCGAACTGGATCACCCCGCTGGGGGAGCGGCGCCGCTACGACACCCGTTTCTTCGTCGCCGCGGTGCCGGAAGGACAGCGGGCGGACGGGAACACCACCGAGACCGATCTGGTGCAGTGGCAAACGGTGGAGGAAGCTCTCGCCGACTGGCGTTCGGGTCGGTGCCTCCTGCTCCCGCCCACGTGGAGCCAGTTGTCGATCCTGTCGGGCTTCTCCACGGTCGCCGACCTCATGGCAGCCGATCCGGTCATCGAGCCGATCCTGCCCGTCATGAGCCGCCGCGACGGCGCAGTCCACATCACGTTCGACGGGGACGAGGCCTACTACGAGGCCGGTACTCATCCGTGGGCCCGGCGCTCCGACATCTAGGCTGAACGGCATGGCTGAATTCGTGACCCTCGACGTCTCCGACGGGATCGGTACCATCCGTCTCGATCGACCCCCGATGAACGCCCTGAATCGTCAGCTCCAGGAGGAGATCCGGGAGGCTGCGCGGCAGGCGACCGTGCGTTCCGATGTGAAGTCGGTGATCGTGTACGGCGGCGAGAAGGTGTTCGCGGCCGGCGCCGACATCAAGGAACTGGCCGACCTGAACTTCGTGCAGATGAGCGAGATCGTCGGCGACCTGCAGTCGGCCCTCGGTTCGATCGCCGACATCCCCAAGCCCACCGTCGCCGCGATCACCGGTTACGCCCTCGGTGGCGGCCTCGAACTCGCGCTCGGTGCCGACCGCCGCATCGCCGGCGACAACGTCAAGCTCGGCACGCCCGAGATCCTGCTGGGGATCATCCCCGGTGGCGGCGGCACCCAGCGACTGGCCCGGCTCGTCGGTCCGGCGAAGGCGAAGGACATCGTCTTCACGGGTCGCTTCGTCGGTGCCGACGAAGCCCTGTCGATCGGTCTCGTCGACGAGGTCGTCGCACCCGACGACGTCTACGAGGCGGCGCGCCGCTGGGCCGGGCAGTTCACCGGCGCGGCCTCGCGCGCGCTCGCCGCTGCGAAGGCCGCGATCGACCAGGGGCTCGACACCGATCTGGACACGGGTCTGAAGATCGAGCAGCACGTCTTCGCTGCCCTGTTCGCCACGAAGGATCGCACGATCGGCCTCGAATCGTTCGTCGAGAACGGGCCGGGCAAGGCGCAGTTCGTCGGCGAATGACGCGACCGGCACGCACACTTGTCCACAGCTTACCGACGAGTAGGATCACCGCATGACTGCCAGCAGGACCGACGGGGCCGACCCCGCGCCGAATCCGTACGCCACGGCCGAAGAGGTCGCAGCGGCCCTCGAGGACACCAAGCTCGCCCAGGTGCTCTACCACGACTGGGAAGCCGAGACGTACGACGAGAAGTGGTCGATCTCGTACGACGAGCGGTGCATCGACTACGCCACGGGCCGGTTCGTCGCCGCAGCGGGTAACCAGCCCCTGCCCTACGAGCGTGCTCTCGAACTCGGTTGCGGCACCGGCTTCTTCCTCCTCAATCTCATGCAGGGCGGTGTGGCGAAGAGCGGGTCGGTCACCGATCTGTCGCCCGGCATGGTGAAGGTCGCACTGCGCAACGCCGAGAATCTCGGTCTCGACGTCGACGGCCGCGTCGCCGACGCCGAAACCATTCCCTACGAGGACGATACTTTCGACCTCGTGGTCGGACATGCTGTGCTGCACCACATCCCGGACGTCGAGCAGTCTCTCCGCGAGGTGTTGCGCGTGCTGAAGCCCGGTGGCCGGTTCGTCTTCGCCGGCGAACCCAGCACGATCGGCAACGCCTATGCGCGCCTGCTCGGCCGGGTCACCTGGGAGGCCACCACCAACATCACCCGGCTGCCCTTCCTGCGCGACTGGCGTCGTCCGCAGACCGAACTCGACGAGTCCTCCCGGGCGGCCGCCCTCGAGGCCGTCGTCGATCTGCACACCTTCGATCCTTCCGATCTCGAGAGACTGGCCTCGTCGGCCGGTGCCGTCGAGGTGAAAGCGTCGAGTGAGGAATTCGCCGCGGCACTGCTCGGCTGGCCGGTGCGTACCTTCGAGGCCGCGGTCCCGCCGGAGAAGCTCGGCTGGAACTGGGCGAAGTTCGCCTTCGGCGGATGGAAGGCGTTGAGCTGGGTGGACGAGAACGTGCTCAAGCACGTCGTTCCCCGCAGCTTCTTCTACAACGTCATGATCACCGGTGTGAAGCCCGGTAAGTAGTTGGGCTACGACTTCACCCTCGCCGACGTCGCGTATCTGACGTCGGGCGACGGCCGCGACGCGCTCGCACGCGTCGCCGGCCGTGACCTGTCGACGCGTACGCGCCTCGCCGACATCGGCTGGGCGCGTACGCATTTCGGTGATCGCGCCGGCATGCTCGTCGAAACCGTCATGTTGCGACGCAAGGCGGAGACGAAGATCGCCGGTGGCACCGGGTGGGTTCTCACCGACGACGCCCTGCAGCAGTCCACGCCGACCCGCGTCGCGGCACACCGTGCCCGGCGGTTGCGCGGCCGCACCGTGCACGACGTGACGTGTTCGATCGGCGCCGAACTCGCCGAACTCGTCGGGGTCGCCGAGACCGTGATCGGCAGCGACCTCGACGACGTGCGCCTGGCGATGGCCGCGCACAACGTCCCCGGGGCGTATCTGGTACGCGCCGACGCCCTG
>NZ_AJVB01000337.1:0-4200 GCF_000278445.1 Rhodococcus sp. R1101 | reverse complement strand
ACCGTCGGCGGCGACATCGCCGACGTGAAGAAGTACGTGCGCGGGTTGCGCGGCTATGCGGCGTTCAAGGATACCGACGTCAAGTGGTCCGACGGCACCGGCGACGACTTTCCGCGGCTGTCGGTGAAGGTGCGTCCGGAGATCGTCACTTTCGGGGTGCCCGAGGAGGTGAAGGTCGACGAGCGCGGTGTCGTCGACGGCGGCACCCGTCTGTCGCCGCACGGTGTGCACGAGCTGGTCGCCGAGCGCGGCGACGAGGTGGTGTTCTTCGACGGCCGTAATCGGTTCGAGGCGCAGATCGGCCGGTTCCGGGATGCGATCGTGCCGGAGGTGGCCACGACCCGCGATTTCGTCGCCGAGCTCGACAGCGGCCGCTACGACCATCTCAAGGGCCGCCCGGTGGTCACCTACTGCACCGGTGGGGTGCGCTGTGAGGTGCTGTCGGCGTTGATGCGCAACCGCGGGTTCGAGGAGGTCTACCAGCTCGACGGTGGCATTGTCCGTTATGGGGAGACCTTCGGCGACGAGGGCTTGTGGGAGGGTTCGCTGTACGTCTTCGACGGGCGGATGAACGTCGAGTTCAGCGACGAGGCGACGGTGATCGGCCGCTGCACCCTGTGCGGGACGCCGACTTCGCGGTACCGGAATCATCCGGACCTCCACGGCCGGGAGTTGACCCTGGTGTGCGAGGGCTGCGTCCCGGACCCCGTGGAGGCGTAGACCGGTGCGTGCTGCACCGCTGCCGGTGCGTGACGGGCTCGGCCCCGACCGCATCCGGATGCCCGCCGACGTCGACGCGGCCACAATCGTCGAGTTCCTGCAGGCCGGCCATCCCGACGAGGATTGGGCGGCACACATGGCGGCGGGGGAGCTGGTCGACGAGCACGGCCGCCGCATCGATGCGCGCACGCCGTATCAGCCGACGCGGTTCGTGTACTTCTACCGTGATCCGGCGCCGGAGGTGCCGGTGCCGTTCCCGGTGCACGTGCTGCACCGCGAGGACGGGTTGGTCGTGGTCGACAAGCCGCATTTTCTGGCGACGATCCCGCGTGGGGCGCACATCCGCGAATCGGTGGTGGTGCGGTTGCGGCGCGAGCTGGAGTTGCCGCATCTGGTGCCGGTGCACCGGCTCGACCGGATGACCGCCGGGGTGCTGTTGTGCACCACGGATCCGGGGTGGCGGCGGCCCTATCAGGAGCTGTTCGAGCGGCAGCGGGTGCGTAAGGTGTACGAGGCGGTCGCCGGATACCGGCCCGACCTGTCGTTCCCGCGGGTGGTGCGCACCCGGATCGTCAAGCGGCACGGGGAGTTGACGGCCGAGCAGTTCGCCGACGAGCCGAATTCGGAGACCCGCATCGAGGTGGTCGAGCGGCGCGGGGAGCTGGCCCGCTATCGGTTGTGTCCGCGCACCGGCCGCACCCATCAGTTGCGGCTGCATCTGATGTCCCTGGGGGTGCCGATCGTCGGGGACAACTTCTATCCGCGGTTCCGGCCGCGTGGGGCGGACGATTTCACCGATCCTCTGCGGTTGCTGGCGCGGTCGCTCGAGTTCACCGATCCGATCAGCGGGGTGGCGCGGCGGTTCGTCAGCGGGCGGGAGCTCGAGTTCTGAGGGGTGTCGGTGTCCTGGCTGCGGGGCGGGCGGCGGGGCATGAAACAATCGACCCCTGTGAAGACCTTCGATTCCCTGTTCGCCGAGCTGTCCGAACGCGCCGCGACCCGCCCCGAGGGCTCCGGCACCGTCGCCGCCCTGGACGCCGGCGTGCATTTCCAGGGCAAGAAGGTACTCGAAGAGGCCGGTGAGGTGTGGATCGCCGCCGAGTACCAGTCCGACGAGGAACTGTCCGAGGAAATTTCGCAGCTGTTGTATTGGGTGCAGGTGCTGATGGTGGGGCGGGGTCTGAAGCCCGAGGACGTCTACAAGCATCTGTGACGGCCGCCGGCCCGCTGTGCGGTGCCGCCGTCCGTGCCCTGTAGATCCCTTCCTCGCTTCTGCTCGTCGTTCGAAAGGACCCCAATCCGTCATGCTGCGCGTCGCAGTCCCCAACAAAGGTTCGCTGTCCGAGTCCGCCGCCGAGATCCTGCAGGAGGCCGGCTACCGTCGCCGCACCGACTCGCGTGATCTGACGGTCATCGACCCGGTCAACGACGTCGAATTCTTCTTCCTGCGCCCGAAGGACATCGCGATCTACGTCGGTTCCGGCGAGCTGGATCTGGGGATCACCGGCCGTGATCTGGCGATGGATTCGGGGGCGCCGGTCGCCGAACGCCTGTCGCTGGGTTTCGGGTCGTCGCGTTTCCGATATGCCGCGCCGAAGGGCCGGGACTGGACGGTCGAGGATCTGCGGGGGTTGCGCATCGCCACCTCGTACGCGAATCTGGTGCGTCGTGATCTTGCCGCCCGCGGTATCGAGGCCGAGGTGATCCGGCTCGACGGGGCGGTGGAGATCTCCATCCAGCTCGGCGTCGCCGACGCGATCGCCGATGTGGTGGGTTCGGGCCGCACGTTGCGGCAGCACGATCTGGTCGCCTTCGGGGAGTCGCTGTGCGATTCGGAGGGTGTGCTGATCGAGCGGGAGGGGTCGGATCGTTCGGATCGGGCTCGCAACCAGCTGATCGCCCGGCTCGAGGGTGTGGTCTTCGCGCAGCAGTACGTGATGATCGATTACGACTGCCCCAAGCACCTGCTCGAGCAGGCTGTGCAGGTGACCCCGGGACTCGAGTCGCCGACGATCTCGCCGTTGGCGAACGACAATTCGGTGGCGGTGCGGGCGATGGTGCCGCGCAAGGGCCACAACGCGGTGATGGATCGGCTCGCCGAGATCGGTGCCCGCGCGATCCTCGCGTCGAACATCCGCTCGTGCCGGGCGATGCGCGCCCCCGAATAGACGCGCACCTTCCCGTCGTCTCGGTGCGGCTCCGCGATCAGCGGGGCCGCACCTGCACGTTCTGGGTGATGCGGCCGAGCGCGCCGGTCTGGTCGTAGAGCAGCCCGGCGGTCATGCCGACCCCGTCGGGTCCGACGGACGTCTCCGCGGCGATTCCCACCCAGTCCTGTTCGCGGAACTCCGGGGCGCGGAACAGGTGCACGGTCAGGTCGGTGTTGAGGAAGGTGAACTCGCGGGGGTCGAGTTTGGAGCCGACGCCGTTGGCGACGTCGGCGACGCTCATCAGTCGGTCGAGGCCGCTGGGGGTTTCGCCTTCGACGAGGGCGATCTCGCCGCGCACCCACGCCGACGACAGGCCCGGTGTGCCGAAGGGGACGATGATGCGCCAGTCGACGGTGTCGATGTAGCCGCCCTGCCACGACGCGTGCGGGGCGTGGGGTTCGAAGCTGCCCAGGGCCGGGAGCGGGGTCTCGGAGGTGCGGACCACGGCCGGCAGGTCGACGGTTTCGAGGCGCCAGCCGGTGCCGCGCGCCACCGGGCGGTGGGTGCCGTCGGGGGCGGTGGCCCACAATTCGGCGACGACGAGTTCGATGCGGCGGCCGGGCCGTTCGATGCGGGTGCGGACCTCGAGGTCGGTGAGCGGGACGGGGCCGAGCAGGTCGACGGTCAGGCGGGTCAGGCGGGTGTCGGGGCGGGGCCGGTGCCGTTCGATGGCGCGGGCGAGCAGCGCCGAGGGCGGGGCGCCGTGCTGCAGGTGCGGGCCCCAGGTGCTGACGGTGCGGTCGGTGGGGCGGAACACCGCGATCTCGATGTCGTCGGCCGGGCCGGTGGGGCCGGCCGGCCGGGGGACCGGCACGTAGTAGGCGGCGTCGCTCATTCGGGATTCTCCTGCTGCTCGATGCGGTGGGGCGCACCCGACGTCGACTGCGCCGCAAGGCTGTCGAGGGGATACGGCGGTGGGGTACCGCCGAATGCCGGGCACAATGCCCGATGATCGCACCACCGGCAGCCGGGGCCGGGGTTGGGGCGGAAGTCGCCGCTGCCGCGCAACTGCCGGATCGTCGTCCACATCGCCCGCATGATCCGTTCGAAGCGGCGCAGTTCGTCGGGATCGGGCCGGTAGTGCAGCACCCGACCGTCGCCGAGATACAGCAGCCGCAGCGAGGCCGGGACGAGGCCGCGTTGCCGCCACACGATCAGCGCGTAGAACTTCAGCTGGAACAGCGCCGCCCGCTCGCCGCGCGGAGACGGGGCGCGGCCGGTCTTGTAGTCGACGACGTGCACCGCGCCGGTGGCGTCGACGTCGAGGCGG
>NZ_AJVB01000336.1:0-4202 GCF_000278445.1 Rhodococcus sp. R1101 | reverse complement strand
GCAGGTCCACCAGGTGGTCGTGCAGGAGGTTGACCTCGTCGACGTACAGCACACCCCGATGGGCGAGGGCCCAGGAGACCGGGTTCGTACTCGGCCCGGCGTTCGGACAGCGCCTTGCCGAGATGCAGCGAGCCGGTGACGCGATCCTCCGCCGCCCCGACGGGTAGTTCCACGAGCCGCACCGGCCGGAGATGCGCGGCCGCATCGGCAGGGTGAGGGCCGTCCGGACAGGACGGATCGGGTGCGGTCGGATCGCACGAGAATCGGCATCCCTCGACGACGGTGACCGGCGGCAACAGTGCGGCGTGCGCACGCACCGTCGTCGATTTCGCGGTGCCCTTCTCGCCGCGTACCAGCACACCGCCGATCGACGGCGACACCGCACACAGGGTCAGGGCCAGCGCGAGGTCGTCGGAACCGACCACCGCACCGAACGGATACACGTGCACTTCGACCTCCACAGGCTCCCGCTGGGATGTTCTCCACGGCAAGCAGTTCGAAGGCCGGTATTCGGACTTCCCGGTCGGACGCCGTGCGATCGCCTTCCCGGACGTGTGGTCCAGTGGCTGCGCGTACGCGCATGATCGACGACTCCCGGGTCACCGCAGCGGGCCTGTGCCGGATTCTCACCGGCTTCCCGATTATCCCCGTGAGGGGCACCTTCGATTGTCTTGCCGCGGCCGAGTGTAGCCGCAGGCCGTCGGTTAGGGTTCACCGCCATGGGTTCACGCATCACCGTCGTCGGTATCGGGGCGGAGGGGTGGCCGGGCGTGCCCTCGGCCGTCCGGGAACGAATACTCGCCGCCGACGTTCTGCTCGGCGGCCGGCGGCACCTCGACCTGGTCCCCGCCGGGCGTGCGATGCGCGAGCAGTGGCCGTCGCCGCTGCTGCCGGGCCTCGACGATCTCCTCGAGCGGCACGCAGGCAGGGATGTCGTCGCCCTCGCGTCGGGCGATCCGCTGGTCTCCGGGATCGGCACCACCCTGATCCGTCGACTGGGCCGCGACGCCGTGCGGGTGATCCCCGCCGTGTCCTCGGTGGCGCTCGCCCGCGCCCGCATGGGCTGGTCTGCGGAGGAATGTGAGACGGTCACCGTGGTGGGACGCGAGATCGACTCACTGCGAAGGTTTCTCACCCGCGGCCGGCGGCTCGTGGTTCTCGTCGACGGAGCGCGGGTGCCGGACGTCGCGGCGCTGCTGTCCGACAGCGGGTTCGGCAACTCCCGTGTCTCGGTGCTGTCGAATCTCGGAGCGGATGCAGAATCCCGGATCGATTCGACAGCAGACGATCTCGTGAACGCATCGGTTCCGTCGTTGAGTCTGCTGTGCATCGAGGCCGACGGTTCCGCAGGGCTGTCGGCAGCGCCCGGTCTCGCCGACGAGCTGTTCGAACACGACGGCCAGCTCAGCAAGCGGACCGTGCGTCTCGCCGCGGTGTGTGCTCTCGCGCCGCGTCCGGGGGAGCTGCTGTGGGACGTCGGTGCCGGTGCCGGTTCCGTCGGAATCGAATGGGCACGCACCGATCCCCGTTGCCGCACGATCTCGGTGGAGAGCAATGCGGGTCGCGCCGACGCGATCGAACGCAATGCCGCCGCGTTGGGTGTGCCGTCCGCCGTCCGCGTCGTCCGCGGGCCCGCCCCTGCTGCGCTCGCCGGTCTCGAAGCACCCGACGCGATCTTCGTCGGCGGGGGAGGAAGCCGCGACGGCGTGCTCGACGCGTGCTGGGACGCACTGACTCCCGGCGGACGGCTCGTCGCGCACGCGGTGACCCTGGAGACCGAGGCCGTCCTGGTGCGGTGGTGGAAGGTGCACGGCGGTGAACTCGTGCGCCTGTCCGTCGAACACGCCGATCCGATCGGAACATTCACCGGCTGGCGCGCGCAACGGCCCGTGGTGCAATGGAGTGCAGTGAAAGGTGAACGATGACAGTCCATTTCGTAGGCTCCGGACCGGGAGCGGCAGACCTGCTCACGCTACGAGCGGTGAACCTGCTCCGCGAGGTCCCGGTCGTTCTGTACGCCGGTACCTATCTCGATGCCGAGACCCTCTCGCACTGCCGTGACGACGCCGAACTGATCGACACGCAACATCTGGACCTCGACGAGATCACCGCCCACCTCGTCGACGCACACCGGCGCGGGCTCGATGCGGTGCGACTGTGCTCCGGCGACCCGTCACTGTACTCCGCGCTCACCGAACAGACGCGACGACTCGACGCCGCAGGTGTGCCCTGGAACGTGACGCCCGGTGTTCCGGCCTACGCCGCGGCGGCCGCGGCGCTCGGTACCGAACTGACCGTCCCCGAACTCGTACAGACGGTCGTGCTGACCCGCACCCAGGCCCGCTCCACCGCCATGCCCGACACCGAGGCGCTCGCACGGGTCGCCGGGCTCCGGGCAAGTCTCGTCCTGCACCTGGCGATCACGCGCATCCGCGTCCTCGCCGAGGAACTCACGGTGGAGTACGGTGCCGACTGCCCCGTCGCGGTGGTCGCGTTCGCATCACGCCCGAACCAGATCGTGCTGCGCGGCACCCTCGCGGACATCGCCGACAGTGTCGAGGCAGCGGGGCTGAAGCACACCGCGGTGATCGTCGTCGGACGGGCACTCGGGGTACGGGAGCAACCCGACGTCGCCTGCTCGCACCTCTACGACCCCGCCCGCGAACGCCACGGACTCGGATAGCGTTTCATCCTCGCGCACCGAAGCGGGGTTCGCCACGGTTGCAGCAGGGGCGAACCCCGTTTCGGAGAGCGAACCTGTCGACGATCCGGGGTGGACACCGCACGTCACGCGGTGGTGGACGATTCCGGAATCCGAACGTCGACCGACCGTTTCGTCCACACGGCACCGGTCGACGTCACCGACGTACCCGCCGCGCCGACGATGAGCAGGCACTTCATGTCGACGCTCGCCGGATCCAGTTTCTCGAGCGTCGTGACCTCGAGCGACTCGCCGGGCCGTCCCACATCGCACCCGATCACGACGACGGTATCGGCCGGACGATGTTTCAGCAGTACCGCTTTCGCATCGGCGACCTGCGTGGTGCGCGAGCGCGACGCCGGGTTGTAGATACCCAGGACGAGATCGGCCTCGGCGACCGCCGCCAGTCGTTTCTCGATCACGTTCCACGGCTTGAGGCGATCCGACAGGCTCATCACCGCGAAGTCACCACCGATCGGGGCGCCGGCCCGCGCTGCCACGGCCTGCACCGCGGAGACACCCGGCAGGACGCGAATGGGTACGGACGCGTACTTCTCGTCCTGCGCGGCCTCGAAGACCGCCGACGCCATGCCGAACACTCCGGCGTCACCACCGGAGACCACGGCGACCTTCTCGCCGGACAGGGCGAGATCGAGCGCGAATCGCGCGCGGTCCACCTCCACGGTGTTGCCACTCGAATGCCGGTGCAGCCCGGTGCGAACCGGAACGCGGTCGACGTACGGTCCGTAGCCGACGACGTGATCGACCTGTGTGAGCGCGTCCGCCGCTTCGGGTGTCAGCCACTTCTCGTCGGCCGGTCCCAGCCCGACGACGAGCAACTCGTTCGTCACATCCGCTTCCGGCGACTCCACGGCGACCGGCCGGGACCGGTCGCCGATCTCGCGGTTCTTCGGCGCACGGTCACCGGCGGTGAGGATCACCGAGAAGTACGGCACCGCGTCCGCGTCGACCTCGGCGACCGGCAGGATGCGTTGCCGGTCCATCGATGCGCGTTCGACGTAGACCGCGTCGTCGAGTCGACCGGACTGGGCGAGCGCCTCCCGGACGGCGGGGAACGTCCTGCCCAGCTTCATGATCGCCGCACCGTCGGTGTCGGCGAGCCGACGTGCCAGCTCCGGAGTGGGAAGCGTGCCCGGCAGGATGGTGAGCACGTCGGTGCGGCGGACCATCGGCTCGGCTGCGGCAGCCGCAGCAGCGGACACCGACGTCACACCCGGTACCACCTCCGTCGGGTATCGCGGCGCGAGGCGGTCGTGCAGATACATGTACGAGCCGTAGAACAACGGGTCGCCCTCGCACAGCACCACCACGGTGCGTCCCGCGTCGAGATGGGCGGCCAGCCGGGCGGCGGACTCGTCGTAGAAATCGGCGATCGCGCCGTCGTACCCGCCCGGGTGATCGGTGGTGCCCGTCGTCACCGGGTACACCAGCAGTTCCTCGATCATCCCGTCCGGGATGAGGTCGGCGGCGATCGACCGGG
>NZ_AJVB01000335.1:0-4205 GCF_000278445.1 Rhodococcus sp. R1101 | reverse complement strand
GCTGCTCGGCCTGGACCCGGAGGATCCGCGTGACTGATCAGCAGAATCCCGCGGCGGGATCGAGCACCGATCCCGCGAAGGCTGCCGCGACGGCGAGAGAGACCGACCCGGCTCGCGAACGCGCCCTCGCCCGGGCACGCGCCTATCCGCGGCACTGGGTCGCCGACGTGCTGGCCTCGGACGGCGGCGTCGTGCACCTGCGGCCGATCGTCCCCGAGGACGCCGAGGGGATCGTCGCCTTCCACAGCAAACTCTCCGAACGCACCCGTTATCTGCGGTATTTCGGTCCGTATCCGACGATCTCGAAGAAGGACCTGTTCAACTTCACGGTCGTCGACCACCGCTCCCGAGTGGCGTTCGTCGCGGTGCTCGGCGACGAGATCATCGCCGTCGGCCGATACGAAGGACTGTCGAACGAGGGCGACGGACTTTCCGCGGAGGTGGCCTTCACCGTCGCCGACGCCCACCAGGGACGCGGCCTCGGCCCGATCCTGCTCGAACATCTCGCCGGCGCGGCCGCCGAGAACGGACTGCACACCTTCGTCGCCGAGGTCCTCGCCGAGAACCGGCACATGATCACCGTCTTCCGGGAGGCCGGCTACCAGGTCAGCCGCAGCTTCGAAGGGGGAGTGGTCCGTCTCGAGTTCGCGATCGACCCCACCGAGGCACTCGTGTCGGTGCGCAACGCCCGCGAACGCGCCGCCGAGGCGCGCAGCGTGCGCAACATCCTGAGCCCCGCCAGCGTCGCTGTCATCGGCGCCTCCACCGACAGCCGCAAGGTGGGCAACGCCGTGCTGGTGAACATGCTGCGCAGCGGATTCACCGGACCGGTCTACCCGGTCAACGCCGAGAACCGGTCGGTCCGGGGTGTCCGCGCGTACCCCACCGTCCGCGACATCCCGGACGAGATCGACCTCGCCATCGCCGCCGTGCCGGCCGAATCCATCGACTCGGTGCTCGACGACTGTCTCGCGAAGGGCGTCAAGGCGCTGCTCGTCGTGTCGTCGGGTTTCGGTGAGACCGGACCGGAGGGCCGCGACGCCGAGCGCCGCCTCGCCCTCGCCGCACGGTCGCACGGCATGCGGCTCATCGGCCCGAACGCACTCGGGGTGGCCAACAACGACCCGGCGATCCGCCTCAACGCGACTCTCGCGCCCGTGCTCCCGGCCGCCGGCAACGTGGGTTTCTTCTGCCAGTCCGGTGCGCTCGGCATCGCGATTCTGGACGAGGCCGCCAAGACCGGGGTCGGACTGTCGTCCTTCGTCTCGGCGGGCAACCGCGCCGACCTGTCGGGCAACGACCTGCTGCAGTACTGGGACACCGACCCCGCGACCGAGGTGGTGCTGCTCTACCTCGAGAGTTTCGGGAATCCGCGCAAGTTCTCGCGCATCGCCCGCCGGGTGGCGCGCAGCAAGCCGATCGTCGCGGTCAAGAGCGGCCGACACGCGGTTCCGCCCGCGCTCGCCGCGCGGACCGGCGAGATGGACGACACCATCGTGCGCTACCTGTTCGAGCAGGCGGGCGTGGTGCAGGTCGAGTCGATCGGCCAGCTCTTCGACTCGGCACTGCTGTTCGGCTATCAGCCGTTGCCGGCAGGACCGCGGGTCGCGGTGGTGGGCAACTCCACCGCTCTCGGAGTGCTCGCCGTCGATGCCGCACGCGGACAGGGACTGCAGGCCCCGGACGCAGTGGATCTCGGCGCGCAGGCGTCACCGGAGGAGTTCGCCGAGGCGGTCGCGCGGGCGCTCGAATCATCCGACGTCGACTCGGTGATCGCGGTCTTCGTCCCGCCGGTCGCCGTCGACGTCCAGCCCTACGCCCAGGCGCTGCGCGACGCCGTGGCCGGGTCGGAGAAGCCCGTGGTGACCACCTTCCTGGCAACCGAGGGCATCCCCGACGTCCTGGCCGTGCGCGGACCGGACGGCAGTCCGACCCGTGGATCCGTGCCGTCCTATCCCGGTCCGGAACGGGCTGCGCTGGCGCTGGGACGGGCGTGGCGGTACGCGAAGTGGCGGAGCCGGCCGCCCTCGCAGGTCGTGCGGCCGGCCGGAATCGATCCCGAACGCGCCCGTGCGCTCGTGGACGGCTGGCTCGGGACGACACCCCGAAGGCCGGTACCTGTCGGACACCGAAGCGGCCCTGCTGCTGTCCTGCTACGGCGTGGAGGTCGCGGACTTCCGTGCGGTGACCACCGAGGACGAGGCGGTGGCGGCGGCGGAGGAGATCGGATTTCCGGTGGCGGTCAAGGCCACCGGCGCGCAGTGGCGGCACCGGCCGGACCTGAGCGGTGTCCGGCTCGATCTCGTGGACGCCGACTCGGTGCGGATCGCGTACTGCGACCTGGCCGCAGTGTCG
Organism: Rhodococcus sp. R1101; assembly: GCF_000278445.1. Classification (NCBI taxonomy): domain Bacteria; kingdom Bacillati; phylum Actinomycetota; class Actinomycetes; order Mycobacteriales; family Nocardiaceae; genus Rhodococcus; species Rhodococcus sp. R1101. Next base: position 1,850 of record NZ_AJVB01000335.1, on the reverse strand, counting down.
GGGGAGCCGTTGATGCACGTGCAGCGGATGGCACACAAGGGCATCGGCTGCGCGATCCGTGTGCAGGACGACCCGTCCTTCGGCTCGCTGATCTCCTTCGGTCTCGCCGGTGTGATCTCCGACCTGCTCGGCGACCGCGCCTATCGTGTGCTTCCTCTCACGGAGGACGAGGCGGTCGAGTTGATCGATGCGCCGAAGGCCGCCCCGCTGCTCTCGGGTTACCGGAACGCGGCACCGGTGAACAAGCCGGCGCTGGTCGATTTCGTCCAGCGGATCTCGGCACTCGCCGACGACCTCCCCGAGGTGCGTGAGCTGGTGTGCGAGCCGGTGCTCGCCTCGGTGGTGGGGGCCGAGCTCACCGACGCGCACGTACGGATCGGGCCCGAACCGCATCCGCTCGACCTCGGACCGCGCCGGCTGCGCTGACGGCAGCCGGAGGGGACAACTCGTCGGACACCATCCCGGACAGCAACGATCCCCGAGAACCCAGCCCGGTTCTCGGGGATCGGATACCGCTGACGCGCCCGGTCAGCTGGCGTAGGCGCGAAGGCGCTCGGCGCGATCTCCCTCGCGGAGCTTGGACATCACCTCGCGCTCGATCTGGCGGACACGCTCACGGGAGAGCCCGAAGAGCTTGCCGATCTGATCGAGGGTGCGCGGCTGACCGTCGTCGAGGCCGTAGCGCAAGCGGATGACCTGCTGTTCGCGCTCGTCGAGCGTCGCGAGGACGCTGCGGACGTCGCTGTGCAGGAGGCCGGCGATGACGGCGGTCTCGGCGGATGTCGCCTCGGCATCCTCGATGAAGTCGCCCAGCGGGGCCTCCTCGTCGTTGCCGACGGGCATGTCGAGGCTCACCGGGTCGCGGCTGTGATCGAGCAGATCGGCGATCTTCTCGACGGGGATGCCGGACTCCTCGGCGAGTTCCTCGTCGGTCGCCTCGCGGCCGAGCTGCTGATGCAGTTCGCGCTTGATGCGGGCGAGCTTGTTGACCTGTTCGACCAGGTGGACGGGGAGCCGGATCGTGCGGCTCTGGTCGGCCATGCCGCGGGTGATGGCCTGACGGATCCACCACGTCGCGTAGGTCGAGAACTTGAAGCCCTTCGCGTAGTCGAACTTCTCCATCGCACGGATCAGGCCGAGGTTGCCCTCCTGGATGAGGTCCAGCAGGGGCATCCCGCGTCCGGTGTAGCGCTTCGCCAGCGAGACGACGAGACGCAGGTTGGCCTCGAGCAGGTGGCTGCGAGCGGCCTGTCCTTCACGGACGATGATCGCGAGGTCGCGCTTCTTCGCGGCGGACAGGCGCTTCTTCGTCTCGAGCAGGTGCTTGGCATACAGGCCGGCCTCGATCCGCTTTGCCAGTTCCACCTCGTCGGCTGCGGTGAGCAGAGCGGTCCGTCCGATGCCGTTCAGGTAGACGCGAACGAGATCGGCGGCGGGGCTCTGACCGTCGAGGTCGGAATCGAAGCGAGCGGTGGTTTCGGGGCGTGCCATGACGTGCCTCCTCATCGGTGGTGTCTCACAGGGTTCAACGAGCGGCGAAGCCGTGGAGTTCCCGTCGGTCTTCGAATACCACCGCGCTGACCTGCACCAACCCGATGAGCTCCTGAGAAGTTGCTGAGAGAACCGAAGGGTGGAACCTCAGACGCACCCCGGCGAGCGTCAGGCGGGCTCGATCAGCCCGTGACGCACGAGCCCGTGCACGAGACCCACCGCCCGGGCGAGCAGATCGTCCTCGTCCTCACCGTGCGCGGCCGCGAGCAGCGACACGAGATCCCCGAGGGGCAGGCCGTCGGCGCGCATCCCTCCGAGCAGCGCGGCAGCGAGATCGTCCACCTCGTGCTGCCAGGCCG
>NZ_AJVB01000334.1:0-4212 GCF_000278445.1 Rhodococcus sp. R1101 | reverse complement strand
GGACATGGCCGGCATCTGCCAGGCCGATACCGAGATACGACAGCGCCGCCTCGGCCGCGATGAACGTACCGACGGCGACGGTGGCGTACACCAGCACCGGGGTCAGGGCGTTCGGCAGGATGTGCCGGACGAGGATGCGGAAGGTCGACGCACCGAGCACCTGCGCCGCTTGGACGTACTCGCTGCCCTTGACGGCGATGACCGACGACCGCACCAGACGCATCGCGGTCATCCAGCCGAAGGCGATCAACGCCATCGCGACCGTCAGGGCCGTCCTCTCGCTGGTCACGGTCAGCAGCACGAGCGCGCCGAGCAGGAGCGGGATGCCGAAGAAGACATCGGTGAACCGCGCCAGCACACTGTCGAGGATCCCTCCGAAATATCCTGCCAGCGAACCGATCAGGATACCGATCACCAGCACACCGATGACTGCGAGCAGACCGATGGACAGCGACACGCGGGCGCCGTAGACGACGTTGGCGTAGTAGTCACAACCCTGCAGATCGGTTCCGAACCAGTGCTGTGCGCTCGGTGGGAGGCGGGTGTCCGACAGGTCGCAGGCCCGCGGATCGATCCCGCGGGCGAACACCTGCGGCACCACCGCCATCGCGACGAGGACGATGGTGATGACGGCTCCGAACCAGAAGAACGCGCTGCGACGCAGCTTCTTCCACGCGTTGCCCCACAGACTCGCCTGGCCGACGAGCTCGACGGCCTCACCGGTCACGACATTTCCCGGCTCGCCTTCCTGCACGGCGTGCTGGCGGGCGGCCTCGGCGTTATTGGAATCCATCACCACTACTCGTATCTGATCCGTGGGTCGAGGAAGGCGTACAGCACGTCCACGACGAGATTGAAGAAGATGTAGAAGAAGACCATCAGCGTGACGATGCCGACGACCACTGCACCTTCCTGGTTCTGCACAGCGTCGAAGATGGCGCGGCCGAGCCCGGGAATGTTGAACACCGACTCGGTGATGATCGCGCCGCCGAGCAACGCGCCGATGTCGGCACCGATGAACGTCACGACCGGGATGAGGCTGTTGCGCAAGGCATGCCGGGTCACGATGCGGCTGTATCCGACACCCTTGGAACGGGCGGTGCGGATGTAGTCGGCCGCCATCGACTCCGAGACCGCGGTACGCGTCAGCCGCGCCACGTAGGCCATCGACAGGGATGCGAGCACCAGCCCGGGCAGCAGGTAGCTGTACCAGCCGTCGTTGATACCGGCGATCGGGAACAGACCCAGCCTGTATCCCAGGACGTACTGCGAGACGAAGCCGAGGACGAACACCGGGATCGAGACGAGCAGCGTCGACGAGACGAGCACGAGGTTGTCGAAGAAGGAATTGCGGCGCAGCGCCGCGAGCACACCGGCCGTGACGCCGATGAGGATCTCGAAGACCACGGCCACGGCGGTCAGCTGGATGGTGACCGGCAGCCGCTGCGAGATGGTGTCCAGCACCGGCCTACCGGAGAAGTCGGATCCGAAGTCGCCCTGGAACAGTCCGCCGACGTACTTGATGTACTGAACGAAGAACGGATCGTCGAGGTTGTACTGGGCGCGGAGCTGCGCCACGACCGCGGGAGCGAGCGGGCGATCGCCCGCCAGCGCGCGAATGGGATCGCCCGGAAGGGCGTAGACCATCGCGAAGATGAGGAACGAGGCGCCGATCAGGACCGGAACGGTCAGCAGCAATCGACGCGTGATGAAGCGACCCACTGGGTTCTCCTATACGGAACAGAACGTCCTACGTGGGTGGTGGGGTGTCCCGTCTGCGCGGGACACCCCACCACTCGTCACTCAGCCGACCGTGACCTCTTCGGTCACGATGTCTCCGAACGCGTCGATCTTCACGTTGTCGACCCGGTCGCTCGTCACGGCCTGGTTCAGTCCGTAGAAGAGCGGCGTGGCGGGCATGTCGCGGAACAGGATGTCCTCGGCACGCTGGTATTCCACCGTGGCGTCGTCGAGGGTGTCGGCGTTGTTACCGGCCGACAGGGCCGCGTCGAACTCGGGGTTGCTGTAGAAGGACATGTTCGACCCGGCCGGCGGCATCGCGGCCGTGCTGTAGACGGGAGCCAGGAAGTTGTACAGCGACGGGTAGTCCATGATCCAGCCCATCCGGAAGGGACCGGTCATGCCCTTGTCGTCCTGCAGCGGCAGGTACTGCGCGAACTGCAGGTCGCCGCGCAGCACGTACTCGACACCGAGGTTGCTGCGGAACTGGTTGCCGACCGCGGTCATCCACTGGTCGTGCCCGGCTCCGGCGTTGAACCACAGATCGACCGGTCGACTGCGATCGAAGCCCGCCTCGTCGAGAAGCTTGTTGGCCTGCTCGACGTTCAGCTCGCACTTGGCGCCGCAGGCGTCCTCGCGGTACCCCTCGACGACGGGCGATCCGAAAGAGGCCGCCGGCGTGCGGGTGTCGGTGAAGATGGCCGTGGTGATGGCCTGACGATCGATCGCCATCGAGAATGCTTCGCGGACACGGGGATCGGCGAAACGCTCGTCGTAGGTCGGGAACGAGAGCGCGGTGATGTCGGGGCGGGCGCGCTCGACGTAACGATCACCGAACTGGTCGCGGGCGGTGGCCCAGGCGTCCGGCGGCAGATCCAGCAGCACGTCGAGGCCGCCGGCCTGGACGTCGGTGAAGGCGGTGGTCAGTTCGGTGTAGACCTTGAACTGTACGCCCTCGGCCTGCGCCGGGTTGTCACCGGCGTAGTCCTCGTACTTGGTCACGGTGAAGCCCTGACCGTCGACGAAGTCCTCGTCGGCCTTGAACGGGCCGTTGCCGATCGGACGGCGACCGAACGCCTCGGGGTCGTCGAAGAACACCTCGGGCAGAGGGTAGAACGCGGTGTACCCGAGGGTGACCGGGAAGATTGCGAACGGTTCCTTCAGCTCGACGGAGATCGTCGTGTCGTTCACGGCCTCGAGGCCCGACATGGTGGTCGCGGCGGGCTCGGCACCGTCGGCGGCCTGCAGCTCATCGTATCCCTTGACGTTCTCGAAGAAGTACGAGGCGCCGTACGCGTTGGTGCTCAGAGCGGTGTAGTTCCACGCGTCGACATACGACTTCGCGGTGACGGGAGTTCCGTCGTGGAACGTCCAGCCCTCGTTCAGTTCGATGGTCCAGGTCATCTGGTCCTCGGACTCGACCGATTTCGCGACGCCGGTGTACTCCACCTCGCTGGTCTCGTCGTTGTAGCGCACCAACGGCGTGAACAGCGACTTGAGGACCTGATTACCCTCGCTCTCGGTGGTGTTGCCCGGAACCAGCGGGTTCTCGGGCTGCATGATGTGCAGGCTGTAGACGCCCTCGGCACCGGAAGCGCTGCCGCCCCCACATGCCGCGAGCAGGCCGGCAGCCACGAAGCCTGCCGACACGGCCGCGATTACGCGCTTGACCCTCAAGATCGATCCTTCCTCAGTTCCCGCGGGACGAGGTCGCCGTCCGCGCAGGCCGCGATGGTCCGCGGTGTCGGTGTGGGCCACAGTGCGAACGATGTGCAGCCCGGAATGTCGGAGGACTCTAGACACACTTCGAGAGTCCGTCACGCGGCGTCCCCGATCGGGGGACCGGAAAAGAACGAACGAAATACCTTCGTAATCAGACAGGAACACGCGTCGCCTGCCGGATACGTCGATGCGAAAGAGTTCCGACCACGGAACCGACCCTCATCCCCGCACTACATCCGCTCCCGCACCCCTTACCGCTGCCCGACCGGGAACCGGAATTGCTTCGTCCACCACCACTGTGTCCACAATCGCCTATGACGACCGTCACACATAATAAGCACAGGTAAGCAACGAGCGCGAATCCGCTGGATACGGCCGCGAGCGACCCGCCGGCGGGCATCATCGGGCAGGACCGGCTCGCGCGACGGCCGTCGCCTCCTTCCCGCCGAAGAGGGCCGACACCACAGCGGTAACTTCGACGAGGGCGTCCCACTCGTCGATCTCGCAGCGCCGCAATCGCACTCGCATCCGTATGGTGATCACCTCGCTCGCCTCGCAGGCCCCCACGACCCCGCGGTCCAGCGCCGAGGCGACCGCCACCGCCGCCAGGTCGGCCGCCGCCTGCGCACGATGACGTGCGACGACGACCGACCCGACGTGCAGCAACGTGGCCGTGATCGCGATAAGGCCGGCCATCACGGCGCAGCCGATCACACTCGCGCTCCCGTCGTCGCCGAGGAGGGACGGGCC
>NZ_AJVB01000333.1:0-4213 GCF_000278445.1 Rhodococcus sp. R1101 | reverse complement strand
GAGGGCCTGAAGTTCCGCCGCAAGGTGCGTATGCGCCTCTACGGGGATCCGGCCGCGTGCACCGACGACATTCCGGTGCAGGTCGAGATCAAGCAGCGGGTCAACCGGGTGACGCAGAAACGTCGCATCGCCCTGCCCTACGGTGTCGCGCTGCGGTGGCTGAACGGGCGCGAGGACATCGAGTGCGACGACTCGCAGCGGCCGTTCGTCGACGAGGTCTCCGGTCTCGTGGGGAACCTGGATCTGCGACCGATCGTGACGACCGGTTATCTACGCGAGGCGTTCGTCGGCCGCGACGCCGACCTCGGTCTGCGTGTGACGATCGACCACAAGGTGCACGGCCGCGGCCGCGACTTCCGCTTCGGGTCCGGCGCCGAGAACCGGTTCATCATCCCGCCGAACCTGGCCATCGTGGAACTCAAGGCCAACGAACGTGTCCCGTACTGGGCGACGGATCTGACGGCACGGCTGGACATGTCGGTGATCCGGGTGTCGAAGTACTGCCAGTCGGTCGAGGCGTTCGGGCTCGCGCCTCGATCGCGTTTCGGTGCACCGGAGCTGGTGCTGCCGGACGGTTCCGACACGCGAGTGACCGCCGATCTTCTTTCCACCGAACCGATTCCGGTTCGCTGACCTTCCCTTCCGAATCAAGGACGGATATGAATTTCGATTTCCAGGACCTCAGTGGCACGTTCACGACCTTCGACATCGTGGTGTCGCTGGCGTTGTCGTTCGTGCTGTCGAGCGTGATCGCGTGGGTTTACCGCTACACCCACAAGAACGTCTCCTACAGCCAGTCCTACGTGCAGACGCTGGTGGTCGTCGGCATGGTCATCGCGCTCATCATGCTGGTGGTCGGCTCGAACATCGCGCGGGCTTTCGCTCTCGTCGGCGCACTGTCGGTGGTTCGATTCCGCAACGCCATCAAGGAAACTCGTGATGTCGGCTTCATCTTCCTGGTGATGGCCATCGGCATGACCACCGGCACCCGCTTCTACGTGCTCGCCATCGCAGCGACGGTCGCGATCTGCCTGGTGCTGCTGATCATGAACAAGTTCGACTGGTTCAAGCTCGACGTGCAACGCCAGGTGGTCAAGGTGCAGGTGCCGCCGGAGCCGGCCTACGCCGCCACCGTCGAGGACGTACTCATCGAGCACTGTAATGAATACGAGTTGGTGTCCACCGAATCCGTTCGTGCCGGCGCTCTGGTGGAGCTGTACTACACGGCTCGGCTGAAGAAGGGCACGAGTTCCAATGATCTGATCTCCGCCCTCGGCGCCGTCAACGCCGGTCAGCGGGTGACCGTCCTGACCGGATACGACCAGACCGACCTGTGATGACGGCACCGACCCCGCGGCGCCGTGTGCGGCACCGGATACCGGCCTCGCTGCGTCAGCACTGGAAACTTCCGGTGGCGTTCATCGCGTTCGTCGCGATCGTGGCCACCGCCTTCGGGTCGACACGCGTGCGGCCCTACATCACCGGCGATCCGACGATCATCTCCTCGGAGATCACCGAGAACGTCGCCGGCGCAGTCGATCTGTTCGACAGCTCCGTCACACACGAGCTGTCGGTCGAGATCGGCGACGCCGAGTACGACGACATGATCTCCGCATATCAGGAGGACGGCGACAAGGAATGGGTGGTCGCCGATGTCGTCATCGACGGCACCCGCATCGAGGACGTGGGGGTACGTCTGAAGGGAAACTCGACGCTGCGTGGCCTCCAGGGCGAGAACGGTGACGTCCCGGTCGGGCTCGGAGCTCCGGAAGGGTTCGAACTACCCGAGGGCGTCGAGTTGCCCGAAGGATTCGATCCGGCACAGGGCCCGCCCGGCATGGGGGGCACGGCGCAGGTGGATCCGGAGGATCCTACGTCGCTGCCATGGCTGATCCGCTTCGACAAGTACGTCGACGGTCGCGCCTATCAGGGCATGACCGAACTGTCGGTCCGGCCGGGCTCGCCGGTGATCAACGAGGCGATGGCGTTGTCTCTCACCGCCGAGACCGAGCAACCCACTCAGCGGTACGCGTACACGGTGTACTCGGTCAACGACAGTGCCACCGCCACGCGTCTGGTGCTCGAGCATCCGGACGAGCAGTACGCCGATTCACTGTTCGACTCCCCCGGCTATCTCTACAAGGCCGATGCGTCGTCACGCTTCGAGTACGTCGGCGACGACCAGTCGGACTACTCCGACCAGTTCGAGCAGATCAATGCTGCCGACTCGGGCACGCTGCAGCCGATCATCAGCTTCTTGAAGTGGCTGGACTCGGCCGACGACGCCGAGTTCGATGCGCACCTGGCCGACTGGGTCGACGTCGAGTCCTTCGCCCGGTACGTCGCCACACAGAACCTGCTGGTCAACGGCGACGACATGGCCGGGCCGGGCCAGAACTACTACCTCTGGTACGACCTCGGCACGAAGAAACTGTCGGTGGTCTCGTGGGATCTGAACATGGCCATGGAGGGCGGCACCACCGCCGGCCCCGACGACACCGTCTCCATGACGGGCGGCATGGGAGCGGGTGGTCCCGGAGGAAACACCGAGGCCGGCGCCTCGCAGGTAATGCCGCCGGGCAGCGGTCCCCCACAGGGCATGCCACCCGGAATGCCGGAAGGTGACGGTGAAGGTCGCGGACTTGGCGGCGGCAACACCCTGAAGACCCGCTTCCTCGACTCCGACGCCTTCACGGGGGTCTACCACGAGGCGTACCGGGAACTGTCCGAGCAGATCTACGGCAGCGGCCGGGCCCTCGAGGTCCTCGACGAGGTGGCCGCGTCGGTGCCGACCTCCGACGGCCTCACCGCCGAGGCGCTGCAGACCAGCGTCGACTCGATGCGCTCGTGGGTCGAGGGACGCACGCAGGCACAGCTTCAGTGGATTCAGCCCCGCTGAGCGGGGTCGGATCCACCGAGGTTGCGGATACTGTCGGGCCATGACTTCCGAAGAGATCCTGCTCGTCGAGCAGCGCGACGCCGTCCGCATCCTCACCTTCAACCGGCCGCAGGCGCGGAACGCGCTGAGCTCGGCGCTCATCGACGCACTGCGCACCGAGGTCGCCGCAGCGGATACGGACGACGATACGAACGTCGTGATCCTCACCGGCACCGATCCGGCCTTCTGCGCCGGACTCGACCTGCAGGAACTCGGAGAGAGCGGCGGCAACCTCTCGCTGGTCTCGGGCGCCGGCCTCCCGGTCGGTCACCCGTGGACGCCGATCTCCAAGCCGATCATCGGCGCGGTGAACGGCGCTGCCATCACCGGCGGCCTCGAGATGGCGCTCGCGTGCGACTTCCTCATCGCGTCCGAGCGCGCCCGGTTCGCCGACACCCACGCGCGCGTCGGTGTCCTGCCGGGCTGGGGACTCACCCAGCGCCTGCCCGCAGCCGTGGGTCCGGGCTTCGCGCGTCGCATGAGCCTGTCCGGCAACTTCGTGAGTGCCGACGAGGCATTACGCGTCGGTCTGGTGACGCAGGTCGTCGCGCACGACGAACTCCTCGATACGGCACTGGAGGTCGCGCGGACGGTCGCCGGCAACGATCAACCCGGTGTGCGGGCACTGCTCGCGTCGTATCGACGCGCGGAAGAGCACGTCGTCGAACCCGCTCTGCGCGTGGAGCAGCAGACGTCGGAGGCGTGGATGCAGGAGTTCTCCCCGTCGCTGGTCGCGGAGCGGCGAGCTTCCGTGATCGAACGAGGAAAGGCTCAAAACGCCCATAAGTGACGATATTTCGGGCGAATCGGACTTCAAGATCACAAAACAATCACAGCTGTTGATGCGGGGTAACAACAAATGGGACGGTTGCGACGTATGAGAAGGAAGTGAACGGAAACGTCTTCGGACACGTCCACTTCCGCACAGTCCCTCGTGGACATGCCAGTGTACGAACAACAATGGAGGTACTCATGCTGCTCGGATCCCTCGGTCTCACCCTCGTCGGCCTGCTCGCTGCCCTGGGCGTCATTCTCTGACAGCCGTAGATCGACTCCGCGCCCGCACTCCCCCCTGTGTGCGGGCGCGGTTCGGTCATCGCCCGGATGAATCCGGATGCACCTCGGGAGCTCGGAAAACCGGGTTCTCGCGGCGCTTCTCGGACATTCGCTTCTCGAATTCTTCTTTCTCCCGTTCCGCCATCTCGGGGTCGACCTCCTCGCCCGAAGGCATAGGTCCGGGATCGCTGCCGGGCGCACCCGGACCCGGATCGGCCG
>NZ_AJVB01000332.1:0-4224 GCF_000278445.1 Rhodococcus sp. R1101 | reverse complement strand
GATCCCGCGAGCCTGCCGTGGCCCCGCGACGAGGACGTGCTCGCGGCGTTGCGGCGCAGTCCCCTCGTGGTCGGCGGCGAGCGCGGGCCGCTGCGTCCGCTGCGCCTCGTCGACACCGCGGAAGGCCCGCTGCTCTATCTCGACCGGTACTTCCGGCAGGAACAGACGATCCGCCGGGTACTCGCCGAGCGCACGGCGACCTTCCCCGACCTCGACGAAGAGCGGATCGCGGCCACGCTCGACGAGTTGTTCCATCACCCCGACGATCCCGCAAGGCCCGCACCGGCACCCGACCGTCAGCGCGTCGCGGCGGCGCTCGCGGTCACCCGGCCGACCACGGTGATCGCCGGCGGACCTGGCACCGGTAAGACCCACACGGTCGCACGGATCCTCGCGCTGCTCACCCGTCTGTACGGGCACGACCTTCGTATCGGTCTCGCTGCTCCCACCGGAAAGGCCGCCGCGCGCCTGCAGGAGTCGGTGCGCGAGCAGGAGGCGGAACTGGGTCTGCCGTCGAATCTCACGGCCATGACCGTGCACCGGATGCTCGGCTGGCAGCGCGGACGTACGCGCTTCCGTTACCACACGGGCAACCATCTGCCGTACGACGTGATCGTCGTCGACGAGACGTCGATGGTGTCGCTGACGATGATGTGCCGTGTGCTCGAGGCGGTGCGGCCCGACACCCGGCTGGTGCTGGTGGGCGACCCCGATCAGCTCGCGTCCGTCGACGCGGGTGCGGTGCTGGCCGACCTGGTGGCCCGGCCCGTGACGGGCACACTCGACCCGGTCTTCGAGCGGATCGTCACCCGCGATCTGGTGGCGGAGGGGGATCCTGCCGAAGAGAAGGGCTTCTCGGACAAGGAGCGCGACCGGTTGCGTGGCGGCGTCGTGCGCCTCAGCCGGGGACGCCGGTTCGGTGGTGCGATCGCGGATCTGGCGGTGGCCGTCCGCAAAGGGAACGGCGACGAGGTGCTCGACATCCTGCGCAGCGGCGACCCGCACGTCTCGTTCGTTCCTCCCCACGACCTCGACGCTCTGCGCGACGACATCGTCCGGTCCGCGGAGGAGGTCACCAAGGCGGCGGAGACGGGCGAGGTGAAGACGGCGCTGACACGGTTCGAGGAACACCGGTTGCTGTGCGCGCACCGCGACGGTCCGGCCGGTGTGCAGTGGTGGGCGCGGCAGGCCGCCGAGTGGATCGGCGAGGCCGCGGGACAGCGTCTCGACCCCGAGGGGTGGTATCCCGGCAGGCCACTGCTCGTCACCGCCAACGACCACGACATGCAGATCTACAACGGCGACACCGGTGTGGTGGTGCGGCGCGGCGACGAACTCGTGGCGGCATTCGCGCGCGGCGAGACGCCGTTCGAACTGCGCCCGAGCCAGTTACCCGCGGTGAGCACCGTCTACGCGATGACGATCCACCGCAGCCAGGGCAGTCAGTACGGCACTGTGTCGGTGGTGCTGCCCGATTCCGGATCGGCGCTGCTCACCCGCGAACTGCTGTACACCGCCATCACGCGGGCGCGGTCGCACGTGCGGATCATCGGGACGGAGGACGCGGTACGCGCGGGTGTGGCCCGGCAGGTGCTCCGAGCGAGTGGGCTGCGGCGGGAGATCGACCTGTAGCCGATCGTCAGCGCTCGTCGGCGTCGGCACCGGACCGGGTCAGCACGAGACCGGTCCCGCCGATCCCGATGAGGCTGATCGCCAGCGCCACGGACGGCCAGCCCTCGGTCTGCCAGTACACGTCTTCGAGGGTGATGAGCAGGGCTGCTTCGTCGACGATCAGGGCGAGGGCCACACCGAGGGCGAGACCCATCCAGGTCCGCGTCTTCGGTGACCGGTCGACCATGCCGTAGATCGCCACGCCGGCGAGCAGCAGGATGCCCCACAGGTAATGGTGGAGGTGTACTCCGCCGGTGCTGATGTCGCCGAAACCCCTCGTGTCGATCTGAATGAGCCAGGTCACGAGGCGGGCACCGCCGAAGGTCACCGTGAAGGCCAGCCAGGCAAGGACGATCCCGCGGCGCGACGGATCGATCTGACTCCATCGCCGCGGAATCGAGATACGGGATCGGGTACCGTCCGATTCGTTAGATTTGCTCACTATTCCTGTCTACACCGCGCGGCTTCGCGAGTCCGTCTCCACCACCGGACCGGACGTGGCATGCTCGAATCGGCGCGCACGACAGAGGACGAACGAGCCGAGCGATGGACTGGCTGGACGCGGACGGGTACACGATCGGGAGGCTGCTGGTCACCCGCGGACTCGCGGCGTTGTACGTCGTCGCCTTCCTCGCGGCGCTCCTGCAGTTCCGGGCGCTGATCGGGGAACGCGGCATCCTTCCTGCCCCGCGCTTCCTCGCTTTCACGTCGTTCCGGCAGTCGCCGAGCCTGTTCCACTGGAGATACTCCGACGGGCTGTTCACCGCCGTCGCCGTGGTCGGTGTCGCGCTGGCCGTGGTGACAGGGCTCGGTGTCACCGAGCAGTTGCCGCTCGTGGTCTGCATGCTCGTGTGGTTCGTGATGTGGCTGCTGTACCTGTCGATCGTCAACGTGGGGCAGGTCTGGTACTCCTTCGGATGGGAGTCGCTGCTGCTCGAGGCCGGGGTGCTCGCGATCTTCCTCGGCAATGCCGATACCGCGCCGCCGCTGCTCGTGTTGATCCTGCTGCGCTGGTTGCTGTTCCGGCTCGAGTTCGGTGCCGGACTCATCAAGATGCGCGGCGACCGGTGCTGGCGCGACCTGACGTGCCTGTACTACCACCACGAAACCCAGCCGATGCCCGGCCCGTTCAGCCGGTACTTCCACCTCCTTCCGCGGCCGCTGCACAGGGCGGAGGTGGCAGGCAACCACGTCACCCAGCTCGTCGTGCCGTTCGGGTTGTTCCTGCCGCAACCGGTCGCCGGGATCGCCGCGCTGATCATGATCGTGACGCAACTGTGGCTCGTGATCAGCGGCAACTTCGCGTGGCTCAACTGGATCACCATCGTCGTCGCGCTGTCGGTGGTGCCCGACAGCTTCTACGGGATACCGGTCGATGCGACGACGACCTACGGTCCGACCCCCATCGCCTACACCGTCGCCGTGGTGGCGCTGACCGTGCTGGTCGCGGGGCTCAGCTACTGGCCGGTGGCGAACATGATGTCGCGCCGGCAGGCGATGAACGCCTCGTTCAACAAGTGGCACTTCGTGAACACCTACGGCGCTTTCGGCACCGTCACCCGCACCCGGCGCGAGGTGATCGTCGAAGGCACGTCCGATGCGGTCGTGACGCCGGCGACGGAATGGCGCGAGTACGAGTTCAAGGGCAAGCCGGGTGATGTGCGGCGGCGCCCGCGCCAGTACGCGCCGTATCACCTGCGTCTGGACTGGCTGATGTGGTTCGCGGGAATCTCCCGCGACTACGCGGCGGGCTGGTTCCCGAGGTTCGCCGGGAAACTGCTCGAGAACGATCCCGCCACCGTGAAACTGCTCCGGCACAATCCGTTTCCGGACGAGCCGCCCCGGCTGGTGCGAGCACGCCTGTTCCGCTACCACTTCGCGACGCGCGCGGAACGACGGGCGACGGGGCAGTGGTGGATGCGGGAGGAGATCGGCGACTTCATGATGCCGATGGCCCGGCACGACCTGCCCTGACCACGGCCCTCGCGATCACCAGACCTCGCCGCCGATGTCCGACACGGTGAATCCGTGCTCGTCCGTCTCGCAGGTGACACCCGTCTTCTCGTCGACGACGCAGGTGAACGGATCGACTGTGAGGGTGCGGCCGTAGGGCAGTGTCTTCGGGGCGCCACCGAACTCCATGAACGAGATCTCGCCGATGCCGACCCACTCGCCGGGGCCGTCCGCCGCGAGCATCAGGGCGTTGGCGGGCACCAGCATGTCCGGCGCACCACTGCCGGGGACCCGGGGCGCACTCGCCGGCATATCGCCCTGGCAGCCCGCGAGTGGGCTGGTGTGGACGAGGATGGCACACCCGAACCTGCCGCTCTCCGAGGTGAAGTAGTACACGCCGTCGGACGTGGCGGCGTAGTCGTCGGGATCGGCCGGCTTCGGCGCGGGAGTGGTCGTCGTCGACGGTGCCGACGACGTGGCAGTGGCGCGTGGTGCCCCGGTGGGTGTTTCGGACGCGATGGCTTCACCCTCGACGCTCCGCGAACAGCCCGCCACGACGAGTGCCGCACCTGCGACGGCGACGAAGCTGACGAAGCGCGC
>NZ_AJVB01000331.1:0-4237 GCF_000278445.1 Rhodococcus sp. R1101 | reverse complement strand
GCGAGTGCGTCGGCGTCGCCGACCGGGACGAGGACACCCGCCTGCCCGTCGCGCAGCACCCGGCGGAAGGCGTCTAGCTGGGAGGCGACGACGGCCGTCCCCGCTGCCATGGCCTCGACGAGCACGATACCGAAGCTCTCACCACCGAGGTTCGGCGCGCAGTACACATCGGCGCTGCGCATCGCGGACGCCTTGTCGTCGTCGTCGACCTGCCCGAGGAGGCGCAGGTGCCGGAAGTAGCGTCCGGCTTCCTTCCGCAAGCGGTCCTCGTCGCCCCGGCCGACCACGAGAATCTCGATATCGGGGTGACGCGCGACGAGAGCGGGCAGCGCGCCGAGCAGAACCTCCATGCCCTTGCGGGATTCGTCGTACCGGCCGAGGAACAGCACGGTGCGGCCCGCTCGCGGGTAGCCGGGCAGCAGCGGGGCATGCCGGAAGAACGGCACGTCGACACCGTTGGGGATCTCGACCGCGTCGGCACCGAGGGAAGTGACCTGCCACCGCCTGGCGAGCTCGGAGACCGCGATCCGGCCGCTGATCTTCTCGAGATAGGGCTGCAGAACACCCTGGAAGGTGCTGAGCACCAGCGATTTCGTCGTGGATGTGTGGAAGGTCGCCACGATCGGTCCCTCGGCCACCTTGAGCGCGAGCATCGACAGGCTCGGCGCGTTCGGTTCGTGGATGTGGAGGACGTCGAAGTCGTTGTCGTTGATCCAGCGGCGGACCCGCGCGTAGGAGACCGGCCCGAAGCTCAGTCGCGCGACCGACCCGTTGTAGGGAATGGCGACGGCGCGGCCCGCAGAGACGACGAAGTCGGGCAGGGCCGTCGTCTCCGACGCGGGTGCCAGCACGCTCACCTCGTGCCCGCGGCCGATGAGGACCTCGGCGAGATCCACGACGTGTGCCTGTACTCCGCCCGGAACGTCGAAGGAGTACGGGCAGACCATCCCGATCCTCACCTACGCCTCCATCCGGGCGCGGCGGGCCTCCGACAGATCGTCGAGCCACAACGGTTGCAGCATGTGCCAGTCCTCGGGGTGTGCGGCGATGTTCGTGGCGAACCGGTCGGCGAGGATCTGCGTGGCCGCGTCGAGCCCGACGCTCACGTCGATCTCCGGATCCACGCGGAACCCCCAGCCGTCCTCGGTGAACCAGCAGTGCACCGGTAACAGAGCTGCGCCGGTGTCGATGGCAAGTTTCGCCGGTCCGGCGGGCATCCGGGTCGGTTCGCCGAAGAAGGTGACCGGGACTCCCCTGCGGGCGAGGTCGCGTTCTCCGAGCAGGCACACGATCCGGTTGTCGCGCAGCCGCGCAGCCAGCTCCCCGAAGGGCGGTGTCTCGCCGCCGCTCGACGGGAAGATCTCGAACCCGAGCCCCTCGCGGTACTCGAGGAAGCGCCGGTAGAGGGATTCCGGTTGCAAGCGTTCCGCGACCGTCGTCAATCCCCCGAAGTAGCGGACGCACCACACCCCGGCGAGGTCCCAGTTCCCGCTGTGCGGCAGGGCGAGGATCGCGCCGCGACCGGCGCCCAGCGCCGCCTCGATGTGCTCGCGGCCCTCGATGGACGCATCGATCGACGCCGCCGTCGCGTCGAGATCCATCGACGGCAGGCGGAACGCCTCACGCCAGTAGCGCGCGTAGGACCGCACCGAACTGCGGATCAGCTCGTCGGGCACCTCGTGCGGTTGCACCCCGAGCACCCGCCCGAGATTGCGTCGTAGTTGCTGCGGTCCGCCGCCGCGGCGTGCCGCGACGTCGGCGCCGGCGTCGAACAGCCGTCGCGCGACGCCGTCGGGCAATGCCCGGACCAGGCGCCAGCCGCCCGCGTACGCCAGATCGGATGCGTTCTCGGCGAAGCTCACTGCGTTCCCCCGTCGTCCCGGGAAGCGGTGTCACTGCTCCCGGCCGGCGTGATGGGGAGCAGTTCGCGCGCCCCTTCGGAGTTGCGGACGGCGAGCACCCGCTGGAAGACCGTGATGACCGATCCGGCGACGAGCAGCCACATCGCGATGTGGATCGCCCAGTCGAGGCCGAGTCCGGTGAGGCCCGCTCCCACGAGCACGATCACGAGCCGGTCGGGACGCTCGATCAGGCCGCCGTCGGCGGACAGTCCGCTCGCCTCGGCGCGTGCCTTCGCGTACGAGATGACCTGCGAGGTCACCAGACAGAGCAGGGTGGCGACGAACAGCGGACGACTCTGCTCGTGGTAGACCGCCCACCACGCGAGACCGGCGAAGATCGCGCCGTCGGCGATCCGGTCGCAGGTCGCGTCGAGGACCGCGCCGAACCGGGTTCCACCACCGCGGGCCCGCGCCATCGCGCCGTCGAGCATGTCGAACATCACGAACAGCCAGATGACCATCGCGCCCCAGAACAGGTACCCCACGGGGAACAGGGTCACGGCGGCGGCGACCGTGGCGACGGTGCCGACCAGGGTGACCGCATCCGGAGTCAGGCCGGTGCGGATCAGGGCCTTACCGAGCGGCGCGGTGACCTTCGACACCGACGCACGCCCGAAGAAGCTCAGCATCCCGCGACCCCTGTCTTCCCGTCCGACCGTTGTGTCCGGAATCCGATCCTGCCACGAGTCGAGCCGAAGATGCGCGGGTGGCTCGCAGCAGATCTGCAGGCGACACCGGGGGTGCGCTGCGATCTCGCCGGCTCGGGACGCGCCCTCACTCGTCCCATGCCGAGGCGAGCAGTGCACGGGTGTCGCGCAGCAGCTGCACCATCACCTTCGACCCGCCGAGGACCGTGATGAAGTTGGCGTCACCACCCCAGCGCGGCACGACGTGCAGGTGCAGATGTTCGGCCAGCGAACCTCCTGCCGCGGCACCGAGGTTCAGGCCCACATTGAAGCCGTGCGGACGCGACACCCGCTTGATGACCCGAAGCGCACGCTGGGCGAACTGCATGAGCTCGGCGCTCTCGTCGGGCGTCAGATCCTCGAGGTTGGCGACCCGGCGGTACGGCACGACCATCAGGTGCCCCGGGTTGTACGGGTACAGGTTGAGCACCGCGTACACCGTTTCGCCGCGAGCGACGACGAGACCTTCCTCGTCGGACATCTTCGGGATGTCAGTGAAGGGCTCGTACGGCTCGTCGCGACCTCGCGGGGACTCGGTGATGTACGACATCCGGTGCGGCGACCACAGGCGCTGCAGGTGGTCGGACTCCCCCACACCGCGATCGACCATCGACGCGGGACTGTCGTCGGTCGCGGGGATGTCGGCCGGCCCCGGAGTGCGATCGCCCGTCACGACGGGCTGCCTTCCCCACCGGAACCGACGAGCTCGGCGGTGGGCGAAGCGTTCTCGCGGCGGCGGACCCATTCGGTAACGATTCGCACGGCCTCGTCGACCGGCACGCCGTTGACCTGCGTGCCGTCGCGGAAACGGAAGCTGACCGCGCCCGCCGCGACGTCGCGCTCACCGGCGAGCAGCATGAACGGCACCTTCTGCGTGGTGTGGGTGCGGATCTTCTTCTGCATACGGTCGTCGGAGACATCGACCTCGGCCCGGATCCCCTGCGCCTTCAGCTTGCCCACGACGTCGAACAGGTGGTCCTCGAAGTCCGCGGCCACAGGAATGCCCACGACCTGGACGGGCGAGAGCCACGCCGGGAAGGCACCGGCGTAGTGCTCGGTGAGCACGCCGAAGAACCTCTCGATCGACCCGAAGAGCGCCCGGTGGATCATGACGGGCCGGTGCTTCGCCCCGTCGGTGCCGGTGTACTCGAGCTCGAATCGCTCCGGCAGATTGAAGTCGAGCTGGATCGTCGACATCTGCCAGCTGCGGCCCAGGGCGTCCTTGACCTGCACCGAGATCTTCGGACCGTAGAAGGCCGCACCGCCCGGATCCGGGACGAGGTGCAGACCCGAGGCCTCGGCGACCTCACGCAGGGTGTCGGTCGCGACGTCCCACAGCTCGTCGCTGCCGACGAACTTCTTGGGATTCTTCGTCGACAGTTCGAGGTAGTAGTCGTCGAGCCCGTAGTCCTTCAGCAGGTCGAGGATGAACTTCAGGACGCTGGTGAGCTCGTCGCGCATCTGCTCCGGGGTGCAGAAGATGTGCGCGTCGTCCTGCGTCATGCCGCGCACACGGGTGAGTCCGTGGATCACACCGGACTTCTCGTAGCGGTAGACGGATCCGAACTCGAACATGCGAAGCGGCAGCTCGCGGTACGAGCGGCCTCGCGACCGGAAGATCAGGTCGTGCATCGGGCAGTTCATCGGCTT
>NZ_AJVB01000330.1:0-4235 GCF_000278445.1 Rhodococcus sp. R1101 | reverse complement strand
CGACGATGAAACCGTATGCGCCGCCGCCTCCTCCGGGCGCGCAACCGCCACCGCTGTGGGGCGACGAGGTGCACGTACGAGAACTGATCGGCGATCGCGTCACCGACCTGCAGGCACGCACCGAGAATCTCCGCGTCGAGTGCTTCGCGACCGGTGCGGACTTCCGGGACTTCTTCAAGGCCGCATACGGTCCCACGATCGCGGTGTACCGCAACATCGCCGAGGATCAGGAGCGGGTCGCGTCCCTCGATCGTGAGCTCCTCGAACTCGCCCAGCGTCACGATCTCGGTGGCGGAGCGATGGACTGGGAATACCTGCTGGTCACCGCGCAGCGGAGCTGACCCGCCCCGCGCGGGCGTCCGGGTCCGGTGGCGCGGTGCGGTTGACCGATCGCACCACCCACCGGCCGGACCATTCGAGTTCGCTCACGGCGCCGTTGACGATGCGCGGCGCGGGTTCCGGTGACAACCGGTCGAGTACAGCGCGGATCAGTGCGCCGTGCGAGACGACCACGATCCGGCAGCCGGGGTGCATCGCGGCAGCGACGTCGAGTGCGCGTACGCCTCTCGTGGCGACTGCCCCCAGGGGTTCGAGTCCGGGGAAATTCCCGCCGGGCCAGCGCGCCTCGGCGTCCTCCCGGGTCGAGCCCTCGGCATCGCCGTAGGTACGTTCGGCCAGATCTGGAATCGTTCCGGACATCCCGATGCACAGATGGGCGGCCACGATTCGGCCGGTGTCGTACGCGCGTGACAGCGGCGAGGACACAACGGTGTCCCAGCCGGTGGGGTCGAGGAGGTCGAGTAGGCGCGCGGCGCCCCGTGCCTGCTCCCGGCCGACCTCGTCGAGTGGGACGTCGGTGCTGCCCTGCAGCAGGCCGCGCCGATTCCAGTCGGTACGCCCGTGCCGTA
Organism: Rhodococcus sp. R1101; assembly: GCF_000278445.1. Classification (NCBI taxonomy): domain Bacteria; kingdom Bacillati; phylum Actinomycetota; class Actinomycetes; order Mycobacteriales; family Nocardiaceae; genus Rhodococcus; species Rhodococcus sp. R1101. The sequence goes on along the minus strand of NZ_AJVB01000330.1, from coordinate 3,327 downwards.
CGAGAGCCAGTCGGGTGGTGTTCATCGACCACCCCGGACAACACGTTCGCGTCTTCGTCGGTCGTCACCCTGCCGGTCGACGGGTAGAACAGCGCGCGGTGGACGGACACTCCCACGCGGTCTCCGACCGCCGGACGTAACCCTGCGACGGCACAACGGAATTCGATACCGCGGCACGAGACGACGACGTCGCTGGTATCGCGTCCGAACAGCGACGACATCACGATGCCCTGCCTCGGCGCGTCCTGTGGTGCCGTCAACGTGATGTCGCCGGGAAGAACTGCGAGAGTGCCCGGCCCGGAGGCATCGTCCGGAATCGCATCCGGTCGCAGCCGGACGGCACCGTCGTCGCTGACGAAGCCGTCCGCCGACACGCTGCCGGTCAGCAGATTCGCATCCGACAAGAACGAGGCGACGAAGGCGGACCGCGGGCGGAGCACGAGATCCTCGGGTGTGCCGATCTGCAGGATCCGGCCGTGGTCGAGCACCACGACGCGGTCGGCGAGCGCCAGCGCCTCGGCACGATCGTGTGTCACGTGGACGACCGTGAGTTGCTGGGAGCGGGTGAGGGTGCGCAATTCGAGACGCAACCGGTCGCGGAGCGGCTCGTCGAGGGCGGACAACGCCTCGTCGAGCAACAGAGCGCGGGGCCGGCCGGCAAGTGCGCGTGCGAGCGCCACCCGTTGTCGCTGCCCGCCGGACAGCGTCGCCGGATCCCGCTTCTCCAGACCCGGAAGTCCCACCAGCTCGAGCACCTCGGCGACCCGCGACGCGCGGTGGGCACGCGGGATCTTCGCGATCTCCAGCGGATACGCGACATTGCGGCCCACATTCCGGTGCGGCCAGATGGCGTGGTTCTGGAACACCATGCCCAGACGGCGCTTCTCCGGGGGGACACTCCGAGTGCCGTCGGCAACGACGTCTTCACCGAGCCGGATCGTGCCGTCGGTGGGGTCGAGAAAGCCGGCCACCGTGCGGAGCAGGGTCGTCTTCCCCGATCCGGACGGACCGACGAGGGCTACGAATTCGCCGTCCCGAACGTCGAGGTCGATTCCGGACAGTCCTGCGGTGCCGTCGGGGAAGCGCAGGTCGACACCGGTCAGGGTGATCGCGGACATGAAAAGTTATCCGATCTGTGAGTAGTTCAGCGAGCCGCACGGGAAGCCGTGACCGCACCGAGGCCGGCGATTCCCACGAGCGCGACGAGCAGGGACAACGCCGACGCGGCGTTGTAGTCGCCGGCCTGCTGCAGATTGAAGATCGACACACCCAGTGTCTGGGTGCCCGGCGCGACGAGCAGCACCGACATCGTCAGTTCACGTACCGCGGTCACGGCGACCAGCACGCCTCCGGTCACGGCGGCCGGTACGGTCATCGCCCACGGCACGTCCCGCAGCGCTCGAAGACGCGACGCGCCGGATGTGCGGGCCACCTCTTCCAGGGACTCGGACGTGGTCGACAGCGGGCGCGTACGGCCTGGACGACGACTGCGAGGAAAGCCGTCACATAGGCACAGAGGATCACCCACCGCGTGTCGAACAGTCCGGTGTACCGGCCCAGAATGAGCCATCCGACCGCGATGACGAGGCCGGGCACCGCCTGCGGGAGCATCACCGTCAGGTCGAGCCCCGCATTGTCGCGGGATCGGGTGCGCGTGGTGAGCACGCCGATCGCCAGGCCGGCCACCGCGCACACGACGCCTGCGCCGACGGCCAGAATCAGCGAATTCTTCACTCCGACCAGGGTTCCCGGTGCGGTCACGGCCGCAACCATGCTGTCGAGGGTCAAGTTGTCCCAGGTCAGCGGAACGCCAGGAGCCGGTAGCAGCGCCTGCGTCGCGAGAGCCAGGATCGGCAGGACGGTCAGGCCGAGGCCGACGACCCACGCGGCGACACCGGCCGGAACGCGTGCACGCCCGAGCCGGATCTGTCGTGGTGCGGTGACGGCTCCGTCGAGTTGCCGGTGCCGGCGGGACAATCCGCGGTCCGTCACCACGGCGAGCACTGCGAGCGCCAGCAGGGCGACGCCGATGGTGGACACCACTTCGAGGGGACGATCGACCGTCCCCGACTGGATGTACCGGTAGACCATCGTCGACAGGGTCGTGTATCGCTCGGGCAGCCCGATGAGGGCCGGAATGCCGAAGTCGGCGAGGTTGCCCACCGCAGTGAGGGTGAACGCGGCGAGAAGTGCCGGTCGCAGCAGGGGGATCGTCACGGTGCGCATCGCCCGCCAGGGCGAGGCTCCGCCGATGCGCGCCACCTGCTCGAGGTCTCCGGGGATCCTGCGCAGCGCGGTCGAAATGATGAGATATGCCATCGGATAGGAGTGCACCGTCAGGAGGAACACCACACCGTCGCCCCCGTAGATGTTCCAGAGCGGGCCTCCGACGTGGTCGGCCCAGAAGCGGTTGACCATTCCGCTGGGGCCGAGCAGCCCCGTCCAGGCGATGGCACCGACGAACGGCGGAATCAACAGGGGCGACAGCAGGATCAGGCGGAGGGAGCCTCGGCCGGGGAGATCGGTACGGTCGAGGAACAACGCCATCGTGGTGGCCAGGACGACGGCGAACAACGCCGAGCATCCCGCCGAGACGACGCTGTTGATCGCGGCACCGGCGATATCGTCGTCGAGGAGTTGCCCGATGTGCCGCCCGTTCGCGCCGAGCGCCACCACGGTGGCGAGTGGGGCGATGATCGCGGCGGCGACGAACACCCACACAGCGACCCGCACACCGAGGACGGGATCGGCCCGCCGCCCGGAAGGCATTCGGGCGGCGGGCCGAGTGCGGAGGTCAGCCGACGAGGTCATCGAACTTCCGGACAGCCTCGTCCTGGGTGTCCGTGATCGTCTGCAGGTCCGGTGTCAGCAGTGTGAGTTCGGACAGGGCGGGAGCACCGGCAGGTGTGCCCACGTCGTCCCGCACCGGAAGATACTGCTGTGAGACCGCGATTTCCTGCCCCTTCCTACTCACGAGGAAATCGACGAACTTCTGGGCGGCTTCGGTCCGGTCGGAGTCGGTGAAGATGCCGGCGGGCTGGGTGATGTACGGGACACCGTCGGTGGGATAGGACACCGCGATCGGAGATCCCTTCGCGGCGAGTTCGCGGACGAGATAGTCGACGACGATGCCGACCGGTTGCGTCCCGGCCGCGACCGCCTGGCCGACCGGGCCGTTGCTCTCGGCGACGACGGGCTCGTTCGCGGCAAGACCGGCAAGCCACTGCTCGCCGAGCTCGGAGGTGTCGAGCCAGACGGCGGTGTTGAACGCCGCGGCACCCGAGACGTTCGGGTTCGGCAGGGTGATGCGTCCGAGATAGCCCGGAT
>NZ_AJVB01000329.1:0-4248 GCF_000278445.1 Rhodococcus sp. R1101 | reverse complement strand
GTGCGGTGCAGCGCGCGCCGCAGTTCGTCCCGGTCGTCGAACAACTGAATCCTCTCCCCGGAGACCAGGCGTGCCTCGCATCCCCGCCCGGCCACGACGACGACATCTCCGGGACCGGTGTGGGAGACGGCGATCTCGAAGGCGCGGCGACGGTCGGGTTCGACGACGACACGGGCACCGTGCGCGGCATGCGCACCCTCGGCGACCGCTTCCCGGAGAATGCGCGGGTCTTCGGAGAGCGGACTGTCGTCGGTGACGACCACGACGTCGGCATAGGTCGCTGCGGTGTGGCCGAGCGGAAATCGCTTGCCGGGATCGCGTTCTCCGGTCGCACTGATGACGAGAACCAGCCTCCGCTCGGGAGCGAGCGAGCGGAGGAACGGCAACAGTTCGCGTTGCCCGGACGTGTTGTGCATGTAGTCCACCAACGCGAGAACGCCTTCACCGGCGTCGACGCGTTCGAGTCGGCCGGGCACACCCGCGAGGGTTTCCAGACCCGCCGCGGCGTGCAGGACGTCTCCGTCGGCGGCGGCCACCGAGGTGAGTGCCGTCAGCGCATTGGCCACCTGGTGGGGTCCGAGCAGAGACAGTCGCACCGGCGCACGTCCGGACGGCGTGTGCACGGTGAAGGTGGTGCCGTTGAGGTCGCACCGGATCGTGTCCGCGTATATGTCCGCGCGGACATCGCGGGTCGAGTGCGTCCACACAGGTACCTCGACCGACGCCACCAAGCGTCGGCCGTACTCGTCGTCGATGTTCACCACGGCGGCCTGCGCGCGATCCGCGGTGAACAGTGCCGCCTTGGCGGCGAAGTATTGCTCCATCGTGTGGTGGAAGTCGAGGTGGTCGGGTCCGAGATTGGTGAAGGCGACGGTGCGGAACCGCACACCGTCGATGCGGCCCTGACTGATGCCGTGCGAAGACACCTCGAGCGTCACCGCCTGCACAGCCTGGTCGCGGAACTCGGCGAGGGTTCGGTGCACCACCGCGGCCTCGGGGGTCGTGCGGGTTGCGGGCCGGACCCCGGTGGGACCGCGGACGACGACACCGCCGATCATGCCCGTCACGACACCGTTCGCGGAGAGCGCGGTGTCGAGGAGATAGGTCGCGCTCGTCTTGCCGTTGGTGCCGGTGATGCCGTGGACCTGCAGGTCGTGGGAGGGATGACGGAGGATCCACGACGCCAGCGGACCGACCACGTCGCGGGGCCGATCGACGACGAACGTCGGCAGCAGATGCGATGGCCGGTCGCTGAGCACCGCGACCGCACCGCGAGAGCCGGCTTCGGCCGCGAAGTCCAGGCCGTGGACGTGACGCCCGGGCAACGCTACGTACAGATCACCCGGCTGCACCGTCCGGGAGTCGTCGCTGATCCCGGTGATCACGCGGTCGTGACCGTCCGGTGGCCCGGCCCGCATGACATCGCGGAGGTGCTCGGCGACGTCGCGGATCCGGATCTGCCGGGAGGGGCGGCCAGGACCGTCCGGGTCGGGATGCACGGGGGCGGATACCCGGTTCGGGGCGAAATGATGCGCCGCCGGTGACCGGGGTGCACCGGCGTTCCATTTGCCCGCGACAGGCGGCGGAGTCACACGGTTACCCTCGAGGGATGACTGCGATTCCGGATTTCCCCGTCGGCACGAACACCACGATATCCGGTCTCGGTAGTTCCTTCGCCGACGAGTTGAGTGGATTGTCGGTGCCGTGGCAGGGCACCGAGGCGCCCGAACCCGAACTGCTCGCGCTCAACGAGGAGCTCGCGGTGTCACTGGGCCTGGACGTGGCGGCCTTGCGCAGCGCCGACGGGGTAGCCGTATTGGCAGGCTCGGCGGTGCCGGTCGGCGCCAAGCCTGTCGCGATGGCGTATGCCGGTCACCAGTTCGGCGGATACGCCCCGCTGCTCGGCGACGGTCGCGCGTTGCTGCTCGGCGAACTCGTCGACGGGGACGGCCAACGTGCCGACCTGCATCTCAAGGGTTCGGGCCCTACGCCGTTCTCCAGGGGCGGGGACGGTTTCGCGGTTGTCGGGCCGATGCTGCGCGAATATCTCGTGAGCGAGGCCATGCACGCGCTCGGTATCCCGACCACCCGTTCGTTGTCGGTGGTGGCGACCGGCCGGTCGGTGTACCGCGAGGGTGTCGAGCCCGGAGCGGTGCTGGCCCGGGTCGCGTCCAGTCACCTGCGGGTGGGGACCTTCGAGTTCGCGGTGCGACGGGGCGAGATCGTGCGCTCGCTTGCCGACCACGCGATCGCCCGGCACTATCCGCACCTGCTCGACCGGCCGGAGACCGGCGAGGACAACCGCTACCTGGGCTTCTTCGCCGCCGTGGTCGAGGCCCAGGCGGCGTTGGTCGCGCAGTGGATGCTCGTCGGTTTCGTCCACGGCGTGATGAACACCGACAACACCACCATCTCGGGAGAGACCATCGACTACGGTCCGTGTGCCTTCGTCGACGCCTTCGATCCGGCCGCAGTGTTCAGTTCCATCGACCACGGTGGGCGCTACGCCTTCGGCAACCAGCCTGCCGTCCTGAAGTGGAATCTGGCACGTCTCGCCGAAACCCTGCTCACATTGGTCGATTCCACCCCGGACGCGGCGATCGGCGCCGTCACCGCGGTTCTCGACAGTTTCGACGTGCGCTACGAGCACCATTACCGGGTCGGTATGGCGGCGAAGCTCGGCCTCTCCGAGGACGCGCTCGACCGGGTCTCGGTCGACGATCTGCTGGCCCTGCTGGAAGAGCACGGCGCCGACTGGACCGCGACCTTCCGTGCCCTCGCCGACGAACTGCGAGGAGATCCGGCATCCCTGGACATGCTCGTGCCGCGCGAGCGCACAGCGCCCTGGCTCGAACGCTGGCACGCCGCCGCGACGAGCGACAACCGTGGGGCGAAAGAGCGGGCCGAGGCGATGGACCGGGTGAACCCGCTGTACATCCCCCGTAATCATCACGTCGATTCAGCTCTGAAGGCCGCGACGGCCGGCGACCTCGCGCCGTTCGCGACACTGCTCGACGTGGTGACGCATCCCTTCGAGATGCGTGCCGAGTGGGCCGAATACGCCTTGCCGGCACCACGTTCGTTCGCCGAGTCCTTCCGGACCTTCTGCGGCACCTGACCGTCCGATCCCGCGCACCTCTGCTCGATCAGGCGCTCTCGGGGAGTCGGCCGTCTCGGCCGGCCCTGGACGAGTCGGGTGCCGGGCAGGCCGTGGTCGTCGGTGACGGTGACGGTGTGCAGATGTACGGGATGGGTCGATCCGGCCCGAACTGTTGTGGACGACGGACCGACGACGCTTCGGCAGGTCGGCGCTCAGCGGGAACGATGGCGCTTCTTCCGCTTCTTCCGCTTCTTCTTGTTCTTCGTGCGCCGGCGAGCGGATCGTAGCGGCGGTTCGTCCGCCGGCTCGGCGTCCTCGAGCAGCGCCCGCTGCATCTCGCGGCGGAGGCTGTCCATCAGTTCGGGGGAGCGCAGCAGGAAGGTCGCCTCCTGCAGCGCCGCGTAACGGTCCTGGGAGATCAGGACGCCCGTGCCACGTTTGCCGACGATCTCGACGGCGACAGTGTCGTCGTTGACCTCTCGGACCAGTTCACCGAGCCGCTTGCGTGCGGCTTTCACGGACACGGACGTTGGTGGCACTCGCGGCGACTCCGATCTGTTCCCCCGACCCGGGCATCCTTTCATCACCGATGCCGGAATCGGGGGTGGACACGGCGGACACTCCGAACGAGATCACAGGAGTGCGCGCACGGAACGTGGTAGTGCGCTCGCGGAACCGGTGATCGGTGACGGGATCGGATCGTCGGCGACGGTACGCAGGGGCACCACTCCCGCCCACACGGAGTGGTCCTCGCCGTCCCCGCGATCCTCACCCGGACCGGCGGCCCGGACCTTCACGCTCACCTCGGCGAGCGGCACCTCCAGGACGGTGGTGGCGGCCAGCTCCTTCGGGGTCGGCGACCGGACCTCGTCCCAGCGTCCCGGCATCAGATGTTCGCTCACCACCCTCAACGCACGTTCCTTCTCGTCCGGGACGACCGGTGTGGCCACTCCGAACAGCACGGCACTGCGGTAGTTCATGCTGTGGTCGAAGGCCGACCGGGCGAACACGAGTCCGTCGAGGTGTGTCACCGCGACGGACACCTCGATTCCGGCGCGGGCGGCGAGGAACATCCCGGCGCCGGTGGAACCGTGCAGCAGCAACCGGTCTCCGTCGCGTCCCATCGCCATCGGCAGCACCACGGGCGA
>NZ_AJVB01000328.1:0-4252 GCF_000278445.1 Rhodococcus sp. R1101 | reverse complement strand
TGCCGACTCACTCGTCATCGTCTCCCCTGTTCACTGTCGTGCCGACCCGAATGTCCCGGTCGGTCCTCCCGTTCCGACGCTCCCGCACGGCTGCCGCGACCGCGACCCGCGATCGCACCGCGAGCCCGGCCCGCAACGCCCATCGCAGCGGTGCCTGCCACCGATGGGGGTGGCGGTCCGCCTGGAAGCGGTAGGCACTCTCGTGGTGTGCCGGGAGCATCAGTTCGGGGTGCCGTCCGGCCGCGTGGCCCTTGGCGTGGGTGACCACCGCGGACGGCACGTACACGTTGAGCCAGCCCGCCCGGCCGAGCCGGTCGCCCAGGTCCACGTCCTCCATGTACATGAAGTATCGCGAATCGAAGCCGTCGATCGAATCGAACGCCGCGCGTCGCAGCAGCAGGCACGATCCGGACAGCCAGCCGACGGGGCGCTCGCCGATCTCCTCGTTCTCCTGGCGGTAGCGGCGTGTCCACGGGTTGGCGGGCCAGACGGTGCCGAGCAGCGCGTGACCGGCACCGGACGCCAGGGTGGGGACGGTGCGCGCCGAAGGGTAGACGCTGCCGTCCGGTTCGTGGATCAGAGGTCCGAGCGAGCCGGCGCGCGGCCAGCGACGCGCCGCCTCGAGCAGTTCGTCGATCGAACCGGGGTGCCACCGGACGTCCGGGTTCACGACGATCACGAACTCCGCGGACGGGTCGATCTCGGCGACCGCGCGATTGATCGCCCCGCCGTATCCGATGTTCCCGCCGGTCCGGAGCAGTCGCACGTTCTCGTGTGCCGCCTCGGCGGCCTCGGGAGCACCGTCGGTCGAACCGTTGTCGGCCAGGATCACCTGTGTCGGCAGAACGGTCGCGGAGGTGAGCGAGGTGAGAAAGTTCTCGAGGTGCTCACCGGGCGAATAGGTCACCGTCACCACGGCCAGCGTCGAATCCACGCCGGTCACCTTAGCGACCTCGGCGGTGTGCGACACCTCACGGGCCGTTTCCTCCCACGTCATCGCGCGGGCGGCACGGTTCCGTCGCCGGCGATCGCCTCGCGCAACGCCTCCCGCCACGGACGGAGGGGTGTCAGGCCGGCACCGATCCAGGCACTGTCGTCGAGCACCGAATAGGCCGGCCGCGGCGCGGGGCGGACGAACTCGTCGCTGCCACAGGGCTGCACCCGCTCCGGGTCGGCGCCGATCTCCTCGAAGACCGCCCGCGCGAGGTCGAACCACGTCGCTTCCCCGGCGTTCGTGGCATGCAGGATCCCGCCGGGGATCCGGTCGCCGTGCTCGGCGAGTTCGAGCAGTCCGTCGGCCAGGTCGCGCGCGTAGGTGGGGCAACCACGTTGGTCGTCGACGACGCGCAGGGTCTCCCGCTCGCCCTCGAGCCGCCGCATGGTCGCGACGAAGTCGTTGCCGTCGCCGGTGTACACCCAGGCGGTACGCACGACGTGCGCGGTGGGAAGCACCTCCAGCACCGCCCGTTCACCGGCGAGTTTGGTGCGGCCGTAGGCGGTGCGCGGGCCGGTCGGCGCGTCCACGCGGTAGGGCTCGGTCGCGTCGCCGGCGAAAACGTAATCGGTGGAGACATGGACGAGATGCGCGCCCTTGTCGGCACACACCGCGGCCAGCACGCCCGGGCCCGTGCCGTTGACCTCAGCGGCCCGGTCCTCGTCGGTCTCGGCGGCGTCGACGGCGGTGTACGCCGCGGCGTTGACGACCACGGAGCCGGGTTCGACCGCGGCCGCCACGGCCTGCGGGTCGGTGATGTCGACCTCGGACGATCCGACACCGCGGATCGGTATTCCCGCCGCCGTGCCACGGTTCACGAGATGACGGCCGAGCTGGCCACGGGCTCCGGTGACGAGAACGCTACGCACTCGAAGAAGTCTGGCACGCCGGAGTGGTGTGCGCCGAGCGAGCGCACCCACCAGTAGCCTTCACTCGAGAGACTCGACCATCGACCCGTAACACCCACAGGAGGAGCACCAGGTGCCGCCAGAGCCGCGTCGCCGCACCGGAAGGCGTCCCAGTTCGCCGGGACGCCGCACCCGTGCGGGCGATCCGACAGCTGCCGACGGCAGGTACCGCCGCGAACCGCGCGCCGGGCGGTCCCGGCCCGAGTCTGCTGCCGGGCAGCCCCGGCACGATTCTGCCGCCGGGCAGCCCCGGCGTACCGCCCGGCGCCGGCCGCCCCCTCCTGCCGGGGCCGCGCCGGGAGAAGTGCGGGTGTACAACGGCAGGCCGTGGCAGATCGCCGTCGCGATCGCGGCGTGCCTCGTGCTGGTCGTCACCGGTGTGGCGTGGCGCAGCGTCGACGCGTTGCAGTCGTCGCTGGCGTCGGTCCGGGGGCTCGCCCTCGGCGACGGGGAGGACGGTGCCGTCGACATCCTGCTGGTGGGTACGGACAGCCGTACCGACGCGCACGGCAATCCCCTCTCCCAGCGCGAACTCGACGCGCTGCGCGCAGGTGAGGAAGTAGCGAACAACACCGACACCATCATCCTGATCCGCGTGCCGAACGACGGCCGGTCGGCGACCGCGATGTCGATCCCGCGCGACACCTACGTCGAGGTTCCCGAGATCGGGATGTCGAAGATCAACGCGGCGTACGGCGCCACGAAGGCGAACCGGCGCACCGAACTGATCGAGGCGGACGCCGACACGAGCGAGGCCGAACTCGAAGCCGAGTCCACCCAGGCGGGCCGGGAAGCCCTGATCGAATCGGTCGCCGACCTCACCGGGGTGACGGTGGACCATTACGCCGAGGTCGGGCTTCTCGGGTTCGTGCTGCTCACCGACGCCGTCGGCGGTGTCGACGTGTGCCTGAACGCGCCTGTGGACGAACCGCTCTCCGGTGCGAGGTTCGATGCAGGTGTGCAGACCCTGCAGGGTTCGGATGCTCTGAGTTTCGTCCGCCAACGTCACGATCTTCCCCGCGGCGATCTCGACCGGATCGTACGGCAGCAGGTGTTCATGGCGTCGCTGGCACAGAAGGTGCTCAGCGCCAAGACCCTGTCCAATCCGTCCAAGGTGAGTCAGCTGACCGCCGCGGTGCAGCGGTCCGTGGTGCTCGACTCCGATTGGGACATCATGGCGCTGGCCACCCAGCTGCAGGGCCTGGCCGGAGGTGACGTGACGTTCTCGACGATCCCGGTGCAGGACATCAACGCGATGACCGACTACGGCGAATCGGTGGTGCAGGTGGATCCGGACGAGGTACGCGACTTCGTCGCCGAGTTGATCGGCCGGGAGCCCGACGGCAGCGAGACCACCTCCACGCCGGTGCCCGCCCCCGACATCGACGCATCGACCGTCACGGTCGATGTCGCGAACGCCGGATCGGTGTCCGGACTGGCCTCGCAGGTCGCTGCGGCTCTGTCCGCCGAGGGATACGTCGAGGGTGAGGTGGGCAACTACACCGGTTCCGGCGTGGGAACCTCGACGGTCTTCGGTGCCGACGAGGACTCCGACGAGACACGCTCGGTGGCGGCGGCACTCGGTGGCCTCGACACCGCATCCGATCCCTCGCTGCCCGCCGGCACCGTGCGGGTGGTGCTCGCCGGCGACTACACCGGTCCGGGCTCGACGTCCTACACGGGGTCGTCCACGGCCGCGTCCGCCGCCGACGCCGGTGTGAGCCCGGCCGGTGGCACCGCCACCCCGGCTCCCGCCGCACCGCCCATCGATGCGGGATCCGACGGCCCGCGCTGCGTGAACTGACAGCTGCGAGAGCCGACAGCTGCATGAACCGACATCCTGGAAGAAGACAATCGTGACCACCCTGACCGACGCCCTGCTCGACCCGATTCTCGCCGACGATCCGGCGGGTCCGCGGATCACCTGGTACGACGACGCGACCGGTGCACGCATCGAACTGTCGGCCCTGACCCTCGCGAACTGGGCCGCCAAGACGGCCAACATGATTCGCGACCAGTTCGGCGTCCTTCCCGGCGGTCGCGTCGCAGTGCTGCTGCCCGCGCACTGGCAGAGCGCCGCGGTGCTGCTCGGTGCGTGGTGGGCCGGTACCGAGGTCGTGCTCGAGGCCGATCCGGACGCCGAGCTCGCTTTCGTCACTTCCGACCGGCTGGACGAGGTCGATGCGATCCCCGAGGTCGCGGCACTGTCGCTCGATGCCTTCGGCGCCCCCGTGCGCGACCTGCCGCCCGGGATCACGGACTATGCGACGGATGTGCGGATGCACGGAGACCAGTTCCGGTCCTCGGGGTCGGGTGATCAGGTCCTCGCCGGACGCTCCGTGCCGGACGT
>NZ_AJVB01000327.1:0-4278 GCF_000278445.1 Rhodococcus sp. R1101 | reverse complement strand
CGACATCGCCCTCGACATCGACCTCGGTCTCGGCGACGCGCAGGTGTCCATCCGCACCACCGACCTCTCGCACGCCTACGTCGAAGAGAACTCGGCGTACTCGTCGTGACCGGCACGAGCACAGGAGACGACGTGACCGACGCACTGATCGCCGACCTCACCTCGCACCAGAAGGCGTTCGTCCTCGCCGAGGCCCTGCCGTGGCTGCAGAAGTTCCGCGACAAGATCGTGGTCGTCAAGTACGGCGGCAACGCCATGATCGACGACACCCTCAAGTCCGCCTTCGCCGCCGACATGGCGTTCCTGCGCACCGTCGGCATCCACCCCGTGGTGGTCCACGGCGGCGGCCCGCAGATCAACGCCATGCTGAAGCGCCTCGGCCTCGAAGGCGAGTTCCGCGGCGGCTTCCGCGTCACCACCCCCGAGGTCATGGACGTCGTGCGGATGGTGCTCTTCGGGCAGGTCGGCCGCGAACTCGTCGGCCTGATCAACAGCCACGGCCCGTACGCCGTCGGCACCTCCGGCGAAGACGCCGGGCTGTTCACCGCGACCCGCCGCACGGTCGTCGTCGACGGCGAGGACACCGACATCGGTCTCGTCGGCGACGTCACCGCCGTCGACCCCGGTGCGGTGCTCGACCTCATCGCCGCCGGCCGTATCCCCGTGGTCTCCACGATCGCGCCCGACGCCGACGGGGTGGTGCACAACATCAACGCCGACACCGCCGCAGCGGCCCTGGCCGAAGCGCTCGGCGCGGAGAAGCTGGTCGTGCTCACCGACGTCGAGGGCCTCTACACGAACTGGCCCGATCGCGGCTCGCTCACCTCCCGGATCGACGCCGATGCCCTCACCGCGCTGCTGCCGTCGCTCGACTCCGGCATGGTCCCCAAGATGGAGGCGTGCCTGCGTGCCGTGCAGGGCGGAGTGCCCAGCGCGCATGTCATCGACGGCCGCCGAGCGCACTCCGTGCTCCTCGAACTGTTCACCGAAGAAGGCATCGGCACCATGGTGGTGCCGGTCTCCGAGAAGGAAGGCCCCGCATGACCGGCACGTCCGACCTCCAGCAGCGCTGGGCGGGTTCGCTGATGAACAACTACGGCGTGCCCAAGGTCGCCCTGGTCGCCGGTGACGGCGCCGTGCTCACCGACGCCGACGGCAAGCAGTACCTCGATCTGCTCGGCGGCATCGCCGTCAACAGCCTCGGCCACCGTCACCCGGCGATCATCGAGGCCGTGACCGCGCAGCTGAACCAGCTCGGCCACGTGTCGAACCTGTACGCCTCGCCGCCGGTGCTCGAACTCGCCGAGAAACTCCTCGCGCACTTCGGTCACGAGGGCCGCGCCTTCTTCTGCAACTCCGGCACCGAGGCCAACGAGGCGGCGTTCAAGATCGCCCGGCTCACCGGACGGCCGAAGATCGTCGCGTGCGAGAAGGCCTTCCACGGCCGCACCATGGGCGCTCTCGCCCTCACCGGCCAGCCCGACAAGCGTGCGCCCTTCGAGCCGATGCCCGCGGGCGTCGAGTTCGTACCCTACGGCGATCTCGCCGCGCTCGACGCCGCGATCGACGAGAACACCGCCGCCGTCTTCCTCGAACCGATCATGGGCGAATCCGGCGTCGTCGTCCCGCCCGAGGGCTATCTCGCCGGCGCGCGCCGCCTCACCACCGAACGCGGCGCCCTGCTCGTGCTCGACGAGGTCCAGACCGGCATCGCCCGCACCGGCACCTTCTTCGCCCACCAGGCTGCGGGAATCACCCCCGATGTGATGACCCTTGCCAAGGGCCTCGGCGGTGGTCTGCCCATCGGCGCCGTTCTCGCGACCGGCCCGGCCGCCGAGCTGTTCCAGCCCGGCAAGCACGGCACCACCTTCGGCGGCAACCCGGTGTGCGCGGCGGCGGCACTCGCGGTGCTTCGCACGATCGACGAACAGAACCTGCTCGATCACGTGAACGCCGTCGGCAAGACCCTCGCCGCCGGCATCGAGGACATCGGGCATCCGCTCGTGTCGCACGTGCGCGGGTCCGGGCTGCTGCGTGGCATCGTCCTCACCGCCGCGAAGGCACCGGCCGTCGAAACCGCTGCCCGCGAGGCCGGTTTCCTCGTCAACGCCGCTGCCCCCGACGTGATCCGTCTCGCGCCCCCGCTGATCCTCACCGAACCGCAGGCCGAGAGCTTCGTGACAGCGCTGCCCGCGATCCTCGACACCGCCGACCGGGAAGGAAACTGACCGTGCTCCGCCACTTCCTGCGCGACGACGACCTCACCCCGGCCGAACAGACCGAGGTACTCGAACTCGCCGCCGAACTCAAGAAGGCACCGCTGTCCCGCCGCCCCCTCGAAGGGCCCCTCAGCGTCGCCGTGCTGTTCGACAAGACCTCCACCCGCACCCGCTTCTCGTTCGACGCCGGCATCGCCCAGCTGGGCGGCCACGCCATCGTCGTCGACACCGGCGCCACCCAGATCGGTAAGGGCGAAACCCTCGAGGACACCGCCCGGATGTTCTCCCGCTTCACCGAAGCGGTGGTGTGGCGCACCTACGGCCAGGACCGCATCGAGACGCTCGCCGCGCACTCGACCGTGCCCGTCGTCAACGCGCTCACCGACACCTTCCACCCCTGCCAGGTCCTCGCCGACCTGCAGACCGTCCGCGAGCGCAAGGGCAGCACCGCAGGGCTGCGCATGACCTATTTCGGCGACGGCGCGAACAACATGGCGCATTCGCTCATGCTCGGCGGCGTCACCGCCGGCATGCACGTGACCATCGCGTCCCCGGCCGGATTCACCCCCGACCCGCAGGTCGTCGCCGCGACCCGCGCGCGGGCCGAGCAGACCGGCGGCACCGTCACCGTCACCGACGACCCGCGCGCCGGAGCCGCCGACGCCGACGTGCTCGTCACCGATACCTGGGTGTCGATGGGGCAGGAGGACGACGGCAAGGACCGCGAGGCCCCCTTCCGGCCGTTCCAACTGAACGACGAGCTCGTCTCCCTCGCCGACGCCGACTCGATCGTGCTGCACTGCCTGCCCGCCTACCGCGGCAAGGAGATCACCGCCGAGGTCATCGACGGGCCGCGGTCGGTGGTGTGGGACGAGGCCGAGAACCGCCTGCACGCGCAGAAGGCCCTGCTCGTGTGGCTGCTCGAGCAGAGCCGGAGCTGACCGTGAGCACGGCGGCGAACCAGGCGGACAGCGCGGCGAGCGCGCCGACACGCGCGGCACGGCAGGCCCGTATCGTCGCTCTGCTCGCCGCACATCCCGTGCGCAGCCACACCGAACTCGCCGCTCTGCTCGCCGCGGACGGTATCGAGGTGTCCACCGCCACCCTCTCCCGCGACCTCGAGGAACTCGGGGCCGTGAAGCTCCGCGGGGCCGACGGGGGAGCGGGGGTGTACGTCGTCCCGGAGGACGGCAGCCCCGTGCGCGGCGTGACCGGCGGCACCGACCGCCTGTCCCGTCTCCTCGGTGAACTGCTGGTGTCGACCGACTCGAGCGGCAACATCGCCGTGCTGCGCACCCCGCCGGGGGCAGCGCACTATCTGGCCAGTGCACTCGATCGGGCATCATTACCCGAGGTGGTCGGAACGATCGCCGGCGACGACACCATCGCGGTCATCGCCCGCGAACCGACGACGGGAGCCGAACTGGCCGCGAAAATCGAATCACTCACCTGACCTACCACTCATAGACGCACGTCGAAATACAAAGGAGCACAAAGACAATGGCCGAACGCGTCGTACTCGCCTATTCGGGCGGGCTGGACACCTCCGTCGCCATCAGCTGGATCGGCAAGGAGACCGGCAAGGAGGTCGTCGCCGTCGCCATCGACCTCGGCCAGGGTGGCGAGGACATGGAGGTCGTGCGTCAGCGCGCCCTCGACTGCGGTGCCGTCGAATCGATCGTCGTCGACGCCAAGGACGAGTTCGCCAACGAGTACTGCCTGCCCACCGTCCAGGCCAACGCGCTCTACATGGATCGCTACCCGCTGGTCTCGGCCATCAGCCGCCCGCTGATCGTCAAGCACATCGTGCAGGCCGCCCGCGAGCACGGCGGCACCGTCGTCTCGCACGGCTGCACCGGCAAGGGCAACGACCAGGTCCGCTTCGAGGTCGGCTTCGGTGCCCTCGCTCCCGACCTCCAGGTCATCGCACCGGTCCGCGACTACGCCTGGACCCGCGAGAAGGCCATCGCCTTCGCCGAGGAGCACGGCCTTCCCATCAACGTCACCAAGCGCTCGCCGTTCTCCATCGATCAGAACGTGTGGGGCCGCGCCGTCGAGA
>NZ_AJVB01000326.1:0-4290 GCF_000278445.1 Rhodococcus sp. R1101 | reverse complement strand
AGCCCGCCCGGCCCGCGCAGCCCGCACATGCGGCACAGCCCGCGCCGGCCGCGCTGCAGGCGAAGGGTCTCGACGAGAGCGAACGGCGCCTGACCTACACCGGTCCCGACGAGGACGGCCGCGCCCACGTCGCGCGGACGACCGCCGGTTCCGATGCGGGATCCGCACCGAAGCAGGCGGGCACCCGCAAGGAACGTCGTGCCGCCGCCCGGCGCGACGCGAAGACCAACCGGCACCGCTGACCCCGCCCGGTAGGGCGCGTACTGCGCGGCCGGCGCCGGACCACCTCACGACCCTGTGGCTCAGCCGAGCCACAGGGTCGTGATCGTCCAGCGGTGCGGCGCGCGTGGACGGGGACGCTTGCACACCATCCGCCCGGCGAATGCGAACACCCGTTCCCCGCGGGCGTAGCTGCCGAACAGTTCGACGGTGTCCGCGTCGACGGGGCGCACGCGTGTGCGCAACAGGACCGCGGTGCTGCGACCTGTGCGTGGCGTGCGGCCCGTGGCGATCGTGGAGACGAGCCGGGGGTCGAGGACGGTCGCCGACTGCACGGCAGGACGGCGCCCGTCCACCACCTCGAGGACGAGGCGCACGGCCGACTCCGCCATCCGTCCGACTGCCGGATCGACGGGGAGATCGGGCCGGTCGTCCATGTTCGCGGCTGCGCCGGGACTCCCGATTCCCTGGTGACGGAACGGGATTCGACCGGAGCGACCATCGTGCGGGGTGGCCCGGCGGGTCGCGTGGCTGCGGGAGCGACCGCAGTTCTCCTCGGCGGGGGGTTCGAGGCAGGTGAGGCGGCGCACGTAGCGCCCGGTGTGATGCGGCATGAGCTCTCCCGAAAGTCGTGACGGCGAATCGGCGGCACGGGTGGACCGGTGCCGAGGAATCGGTTCGGGAGAGGACGAACCGCGCACATGATGCCACACCTGCGGGGCGCCGGCGCGATAGGACGCGATCGGGGTGCCCGGGACATACGGTGGTGTCGTGCTGCGAGGACTCGTACTCGATGTCGGTGGCGTCCTGGTCGGGCCGGGAAGCGACCCCGGCACGTTCGGTGCGGTCGTGGCGTTCCTGCGTGCGCGGGGCGTGCGGACCGCTCTGCTCAGCAACGACCCCGGTGGCCCCGGCGCGCAGTGGCTGCGCGATCTCGAAGGCGCCTTCGTCGACCGCGTGGTGCTCTCGGGTGATGCGGGCGTCGCCAAACCCGACCCCGAGAGCTACCTGCTGGTCGCGCGACTGCTCGACCTCGGACCGGGCGAGTGCGTCTTCGTCGACGATGCGGTCGGCAACGTGCGAGGTGCTGCCGCTGCGGGGATGGTCGGCGTCCACCATGATGGTTCACACGACGCGCCGGGCGAACTGGCCGTACTCTTCGATCTCGATCCCGAGGAGATCGGGGGCGGCGCCGAGCCGTGGTGGCCATGCTCGGCAGGTTCGGGTCAGGAGGGGGAACGGGGTCGATGACGAGCCGGATGACGGCGCAGGACGCGTCGTACTACTACTTGGAGACGAGCAACACGCCGATGCACGTCGGTTCGCTCGCGATCCTCGAACCTCCCGAAGGCGGCCTCGACTACGAGAGCGTGCTCCGGCTGGTCGAGCAGCGGCTGCCCGAGGTGCCCCGCTACCGGAAGAAGGTGCGGGAGGTCGCATTCGGGCTGTCCCGCCCCGTCTGGGTCGACGACCGCGACTTCGACATCACCTATCACGTGCGGCGCTCCGCGCTGCCGAGACCCGGCTCCGACGAACAGCTGCACGACCTCGTCGCGCGCCTGGTCTCGCGGCCGCTGGACCGCACACGGCCACTGTGGGAGATGTACCTCGTCGAGGGGCTCGCGAACGATCGGGTCGCGTTGTTCTCGAAATCGCATTCGGCGCTCGTCGACGGTGAGGAGGCCCTCGACATCGTGCAGGTTCTCTTCGACCAGGAGCCGGTGCCGCGTGAGGTTCCCGAGGAATTGTGGATGCCCGAACGCGAACCGTCGGAATCCGCGCTGCTCGTCGGGGCGCTCGCCGAACTCGTCGCGCGCCCCGGGGAGGGGGTCGCCGCCCTCCGCTCGGCTGTGGGCGACCTCACGGCGACCCTCACCGAGACCGTCGACGCCGTCGGCCGCCTCGCCCGCACGGCTGCGCAGTCGGCACCCGAGACGCCGCTGAACACGCAGATCTCGAGGAGCCGCCGATTCTCCGTGGTGCGGTCCGATCTGGCGCCGTACCGCAAGATCCACTCGCGCTACGGCTGCACGATCAACGACGTCGTACTCGCGGTTCTCGCCGGGGCATTGCGCTACTGGCTGCTCTCCCGCGGGGAACCGGTCACCGAGGCCACCGTCGTGCGGGCGATGGTCCCGATGTCGGTGTACACCCAGGATCCGGACGACGGCGCCGGCAACGACACGATCCAGGTCCATCCGCAGGGCGAGGTGTCGTCCTTCCTGCTGGACCTGCCGGTGGGGAGCCGAACGCGGTGGTCCGGCTCTCGCACATCGCGCACGCCGGCGAGGCCTATTCGCGGCAGCGGCGGCGGGTGGCGGCCCAGACGATGGTCCGGTTGTCCGGCTTCGCCCCGGCGACGATGCACGCGGTGGGTACCCGGGTCGCGATGGGTTTCTCGCAGCGGATGTTCAACCTCATGATCACCAACGCCCCGGGTCCCCAGCACCCGCTCTATCTGACCGGGGCCCGTCTCCTGGAGATCTATCCGGTCTCGCCGTTGCTGAAGAATCAGGCCCTGAGCATCGCGTTGACGTCCTACGACGGCAAGATCTACTACGGTTTGAATGCGGATCGTGATGCGATGCCCGATGTGGACGTGGCAGCGACGCTGATCCAGGAATCTCTCGAGGAGTTGACGGATGCCGGCAGGTGAGAAGTGACGCGTGTCTATGTACCGGCAACGCTCGCGATGGTGCAGCGACTCGTCGCCGACGACGGGGTCGATCCGGTGAGCAGGACGGCCTTCGCGGTGACCCCCACGTTGCGGGAGGCCTACACGGCGGGTGACGACGAAGAGCTCGCCGAGGTCGCGATGGCGGAGGCGGCACGTGCGTCGCTGCGGTTGCTCGCCTCGGAGGAGCCCGGTGATCATCCGTCCTTCGCGTCCCGCCGCGTGGTGATCGCGGCCGATGTCGACGAGGTGAAGCCGCGGCCGGATCTCGACGATGCGGTGGTGCGGCTCACGGGGCCGATCCCGATGAGTGCGGTGGCCTCGGTGCACATCGACCTGCAGGAAGCGGAGACCGACGTCGCGCGGGCGCGTGAGGTCGTCGATGCGGCCGAACTGGGCGACGAGGAGGCGGAGTTCGTCCTCGGCGACGCGGAGGACCACGAACTGGCCTGGTACGCGACCCAGGAATTGCCCTTCCTGCTCGACCTGCTCTGACCCCGCCTTCGGTGTGACGGCCCTCTCGCCCTCAACCTACGCTTCCGTAACCTCTGATAACCTACGGAGGCGTAACCGGAGTGAGGAGAAACGGTCGGATGGGTCTGAAGGAATGGATCGAGAAGCCTGCGGCACACGTCGCGCCGGGAGAGAAATCGCTCTCCAACGTCCTGCGCGGCGCGGTGGCCCGGCTGACCACCCCTCTGCTTCCCGACGACTATCTGCATCTGGTCAACCCGCTGTGGTCCGCCCGTGAACTGCGCGGGCGCATCGTGTCGGTGCGCCAGGAGACACCCGATTCCGCGACGATCGTCATCCGTCCGGGTTGGGGCTTCGACTTCGGATACGCCCCCGGCCAGTACATCGGGATCGGCCTGCACATCGAAGGTCGCTGGCACTGGCGCTCCTACTCGCTGACCTCCTCGCCCACCTGGGACGACAAGGTCATCTCCATCGCCGTGAAGGCGATGCCCGAGGGGTTCCTGTCGAGCCATCTCGTCGGCGGTGTCCCGGAGGGGACCGTCGTGCGCCTCGCGGCCCCGAAGGGCGATTTCGTCCTGCCCGACCCGCCGCCGGCGAAGATCCTGTTCCTGACGGCCGGCAGTGGCATCACGCCGATCATGTCGATGCTGCGCACGCTCGATCGGCGCGCGATCGAGCGCGAACTCGATCTGCCCGACGTCGTGCACATCCACTCGGCGCCGACGGCCGAGAACGTGATGTTCCGCTCGGAGCTCGAACGCTTCGACGCCACCCACGACCGCTTCCGGGTGCATGTGCGTCACACGCGCGAGAAGGGCAAGTTCGCGCTGTCCGAGCTCGACGAGGTGTCGCCCCGACTGGCGTGAGCGCCAGACCTGGGCTGCGGTCCGCAGCAGATGCTCGACGACATCACCGCGCAC
>NZ_AJVB01000325.1:0-4299 GCF_000278445.1 Rhodococcus sp. R1101 | reverse complement strand
CAGCCCGGACGTGACAGCCTTCGCCTTCGTCGGTGCCGTGGTGAGCAGCAGGGCGCGCAGACCCTGACGGGTCGCATTCTGCTGGGCCTGCGGCGTGCTGAGGACACGCACTGCCACGCCGTCCTTCTCCGCGACCAGGGCGGGATAGCCGGTGACCTTCCGGCCGCCGACCTCGCGGGTGACGGTCTCCGGCAGGTTCCCGAGGGTCTCGGCCGTCCACACCGCCGCCGCGGGACGTTCGGTGCCCGCAGCAGCGCGCGAGACCTCCGCTTCGACCCGCGGAGCCAACTTCTTCCGCAGGGCCGCCAGGCTCTTGCTGCGGCCGAGCACGGTGCCGCGCTCGTCGACCGCGGCGAAGGTCATCCGCAGATGGTCGGGCAGCGCACCGGGATCGAAGTCCGAGGGCTCGATCGTGCACCGGCCGAGCCGGGACAGCTCGCGGGCCATCGCGTTGACGAGCGGTTCGGAGCGCGGCGTCACCGACGCGAGTGCGGCCGCCGCGAAATCGGGAGCCGGGACGACCTGTCTCCGAAGGTGTTTCGGCAGGGTCTTGATGAGGGCCGTCACCAGCTCGGTCCGCATCCCGGGTACGAGCCAGTCGAAACCGACGGATTTGAGGTTCGCGAGCAGCGCGACGGGGACACGGGCGGTGACACCGTCCTCCTCGGTGCCCGGCTCGAACTGATAGGTGAGGGGGAACTGGATCTCGCCCTGGCGCCAGGCATCCGGGTAATCGCCCTCGAGCACCGAGGCGGCGTCCTGGTTCACCACCGTGTCCGGGGTGAAGGTCAGCAGGTCGGGTTGCTGCTTGCGGGTCTTCTTCCACCAGGTGTCGAAGTGCCGGGCCGAGATCGCTTCCGGGCCGACCCGCTGGTCGTAGAAGTCGAACAGGGTCTCGTCGTCGACGACGATGTCGCGCCGCCGTGCCCGGTGTTCGAGTTCTTCGACGTCCTCGAGCAGAGCGCGATTGTCGTGGAAGAACCTGTGCTGCGTGCGCCACTCGCCCTGGACGAGGGCGTGCCGGATGAACAGTTCGCGCGAGACCTCCGGATCGATCCGTCCGTAGGGCACGGGACGCTGGGCGATCAAGGGGATGCCGTAGAGCGTGACACGTTCGTAGGCCATCGCCGATTCGCGGCGCGTCGACCAGTGAGGTTCCGAGTAGGTGCGCTTGACCAAGTGCGGGGCGAGCTTCTCGACCCACTCGGGTTCGATGCGCGCGGCCGTCCGGGCCCACAGACGTGAGGTCTCCACGAGTTCGGCCGCCATGACCCAGCGCGGTGGCTTCTTGAACAGCGACGACCCGGGGAAGACCGCGAACCGTGCGCCGCGGGCGCCGAGGAAGTCGCGCTTGTCGCCCTCGCGAAGACCGATGTGCGACAGCAGACCTGCGAGCATCGACTTGTGGACGTCGTCGGGGTTCACGTCGCGGTGGTGCGTCTGCCAGCCCATGTCGACGGTGATCTGACGCAGCTGCCCCTGCAGGTCCTGCCACTCGCGGATCCGCAGCCAGTGCAGGAATTCGTCGCGGCACAGTCTGCGGAACCGGCTCGACGACAGTTCTCTGCGCTGTTCCTTCAGGTAGTCCCACAGGCGGAGGTAGGCCAGGAAGTCCGAGCCCTCGACCGCGAACCGGGCGTGCTTCTCGTCGGCGGCCTGCTGGAATTCCGTGGGCCGCTCGCGCACGTCCTGGATCGACAGCGCCGCGACGATGATGAGCACCTCGCGCAGGCATCCGTTGCGGTGGCCCTCGACGATCATGCGGGCCATGCGCGGATCGACGGGCAGCCGGGCGATCTCGCGACCCGTCGCGGTCAGGCTCGGCGCCTCGCCCTTCTTCGCGGGTTCGAGCGCGCCCAGTTCCTCGAGCAGAGCGATACCGTCGCGGATCGCCCGGGGATCCGGCGCCTCCACGAACGGGAAGGCTTCGATGTCGCCGAGTCCGAGCGCGGTCATCTGCAGCACGACCGATGCGAGGTTGGTGCGCAGGATCTCCGGTTCGGTGAACTCCGGTCGCCCCTCGAAGTCGTCCTCCGAGTACAGACGGATGCAGATGCCGTCGGCCACACGACCGCAGCGTCCGGCACGCTGACGCGCCGAGGCCTGCGAGATCGGCTCGATCGGCAGTCGCTGCACCTTCGTCCGCACCGAGTACCGCGAGATACGGGCGGTGCCGGGGTCGACGACGTAGCGGATACCCGGGACGGTCAGGGACGTCTCGGCGACATTGGTGGACAGCACGACCCGGCGGCCCGCGTGCGGCGTGAAGACCCGGTGCTGCTCGGCCGCCGACAGGCGTCCGTAGAGCGGGAGGATCTCGGTGTTGCGGAGCTTCCGGTCGCGCAGCGCGTCGGCGGTGTCCCGGATCTCCCGCTCGCCGGAGAGGAAGACCAGGATGTCGCCGTCGCCCTCGCGCTGGAGTTCTTCGACGGCCTCGCACACTGCATCGACGGGATCGCGGTCGACGAGTGTCTCGCCCACTTCGACGGTCAGGGGGCGATAACGCACCTCGACGGGGTAGGTGCGTCCGGAGACCTCGACGATCGGGGCGGGTGTGCGGTTCGAGTCGGCGAAGTGCTGCGCGAAACGTTCGGGGTCGATCGTCGCGGAGGTGATGATCACCTTCAGGTCGGGGCGACGCGGAAGCAACTGCGCGAGGTAGCCGAGCAGGAAATCGATGTTGAGGCTGCGCTCGTGCGCCTCGTCGATGATGAGGGTGTCGTACTGCCGCAACAGCCGGTCGCGCTGGATCTCGGCGAGGAGGATGCCGTCGGTCATGAGCTTGACGAGTGTCGAGTCGGTGACCCGATCGTTGAACCGGACGGTATAGCCGACGGTGTCGCCGAGTTCGGTGTCGAGTTCCTCGGCAAGTCGCTCGGCGACCGCGCGCGCGGCGATCCGGCGTGGCTGGGTGTGGCCGATCAGACCGCGCACACCGCGCCCGAGTTCGAGGCAGATCTTCGGGATCTGTGTCGTCTTACCCGATCCGGTCTCGCCGGCGACCACGACGACCTGGTGGTCGCGGATCGCGGCGGCGATGTCGTCCTTGCGCTGCGAGACGGGCAGGTCCTCGGGGTAACGGATCACCGGGACCGAAGCCGCGCGGGAGGCGAGCCGGGTACGGGCGTTGTCGATCTCGGCGGCGATCTTGGTCAACGCCTCGCCGTCCCGGGCCCGGTCGAGCCGGCGACGAAGCCGGTTCTCGTCGCGGAGGGAGACCTCGGACAGGGCGGCGCGCAGTTCGCGACGATTCGGGGCGGGAGAGATGGACATGCTGATCACACAGCCTAGCGAAACGGCCCGCTCGGGGCCGGTCCGGGAGGTCCCGGCCCTCAGCCCGAGAGGGCACGCACCCGGCCGATCACCCGAGCGAAGACCTCCCGGTACGGCGCGTGGACCGTGAAATGGCTGAACCCGAAGCGTTCCCGGCTGCGCAGGATCTGCTCGGCCATCTCGTCGACCGAGCCGAACAGCACGAACGGCGAGTCGAGAAGGTCGTCGGCCTCGACGGTCCCCTCCGACTGTTCGGCGAGGGCAACGGCGGTGCCCGTCCGGTCGTCCGTCTCCACGACCGCCTGGAGCAGGGTGTGCCATTCGATGTCGCCGGCCCGGCCTCCTGCCCGTCCTCGCGCGAACGCGACACGGTCGTCCGCTTCCGCCGCGGTGCCGATCCGGAACGTTCCCGGTGGCCGCCCCGGTAGCTGGACGGCGCCCGCGACACTCACGATGTCGGCGTGGGCCGCGGCGATCCGGAGGACCCGGTCCCCGGTGCCCCCGATGATCAGGGGCGGGCCGTGCCCGCCGAATCCGCGACGCTGCACCGGCCGGAGCACCGGGAGACCGAACGCCTCGCGCAGCGCGGCCTGCTCGGCGAAACCGGGTTCGGCGAACGATTGCTGCAGCTCCAGCACGGTGGTCTCGAGGCGGTCGGCGCGTTCGTCGAACCGTTCCCAGTCGATCCCGGCGGCCTCGAATTCCCATTTCATGTGTCCCGCACCCAGACCGACCTCGAGCCGGCCGCCGGTGAGCGCATCGGTGGTCGCGATCTCGCGGGCGAGCAGTGCCGGATTCCAGAACCCGGCGTTGAGCACCATCGTCCCGACCCGCAGACGTTCGGTGGCCGCGGCGGCGGCGACCAGGACGGGGAACGGCGCCGGGACACCGAGATGATCGGCCGCGTACACCGCGTCGTAGCCGGCGTCCTCGACGGCGCGGCACCGGCGAGCGAACGCAGGGGGCGACCCGATCTCGAAGATGTTGACGGAGAAGCGGAACTCGGTCACGCCATCAGCGTGACGG
>NZ_AJVB01000324.1:0-4300 GCF_000278445.1 Rhodococcus sp. R1101 | reverse complement strand
CGGGGTCCGTCGTACATCCGGCACGACGCGAGTCGGCCCGCCGCCGCGACCGTGGTGCGTTCTCCGGTGCGGCGTAGCGCCCGGGCGAGATCGAGATCCTCCGTGGGACTCGCCGCGACCGCCGCGTGCCCGCCGATCGCGGCGTAGGCCCGGGCATCGAAGACGAGGAACTGCCCGCACGCGACCGCCATGGACGGCCGGCGGGTGCGGTGCGAGACCGCGACGGGCAGCAGGGAGAACCACGACCAGAACAGCAGGGGTTGCACGAGGCGCTCGAGCGCAGACCCGGTCCGCTGGTACGGGAACGGCGAGACGAGCGCTGCATTCCGGCGGCGCAGCAGGGTGACGGCGGCGGCGAGCGCATCGGGCGCGAGCCGGACGTCGGCGTCGACGAACAGGACGACTCCCTCGTCCACCACCGAGCCGGCGCGAGCGACCGCTGCGTTGCACGCGGCCGCCTTGCCGGTCCAGCCGGCGGCAGGCGGGTCCGTCGACCGGACGACGGTGATGCGCTCGTCTCCCTCCGCAGCAGCCGCGGCGAAGTCGGCCGTGCCGTCGGACGAATCGTCGTCGAAGACGATCACGCGCAGGGCGCGCAGTCCTCGTTGTGCCCGCAGGTCGGAGACGATCGCACCGATGCGCGGCGCCTCGTCACGGGCGGGAACGACGACGGTGACCTGCTCGTCGACGACCGGGCCCGGCGCGAGACGGGGGAGCGCGAACCGGTTCGCGACGGCTACCGCCGCGCCGTAGGACGCGACGAGGGCGCCACCGCTGACGAGCCGCCCCCACGGGGTGGGGGCCGGTCCGCGCGACAGGCCGGTCAGGACCGTGTCCCGCTCGTCGCCGACCACCGCGGCGCCGGATTGCGGGTGAACCAGGCCGTGCCCGCGATGATCAGCGTGACCCCGAAGACGGCTCCGGCCATGATCCCGGCCCAGCCCGCGAAACCGCGCGTGTTGGGATCCGCGTAGCGCACCTCCGCCCGGAGGCTGCTGACCTCACCGGCCGGGAGCTTCCAGGTCACGATCGAATCCGACTCGCGGGTGCCGTTGGTGGTCGCCACCCGGGCCGGGAACGCGATGGTGAACTGGACGTCCGTGCCCTGCGACGGGGCGGACTCGAGGTCCACACGTCCGTTCAGGGCCACGAGGTCGCCGGAACGCTGCAGGTTGAGCTGGAACATGCCCGCGCTCTGGTCGGACATCGTCGCGAGCTGCTGGACATCGCCGAAGGTGAGGTCGTTGAAGAAGACCTGGCTCCCCACGTAGCCGTCCTGCGAGTACTCCTGCACCCGCACCTTCCCGGCCAGAGCCGAAGGGGCGGTGAGTTCGGGGCCCGGATCGTTCTCGTCGGCGGGAATGGTCGCGGCGACGATCTGCCCCGACACGCGGTCGTCGGAGGAGATCCCCATGGTCGCCTGCACGCGCAGGCAACCGGTGAGGAGCGGAACGGCGAGGAGCACGAGCCCCACGACCGCGACGACACGACGGCGGACGGACATGGTGGACGACTGCACGGAGAACATGGTGCCAGGCACGGTCATCCTCGTCGGTTGTTCGGGTCGCTCGCGGCGAGTCGTGCCTCGACCGGCTCCGGGCCGGATCCGCTCGCGCCGCGCACGCGGACGAGCGAGAACAGCAGGGGAACGCCCAGCACGCCCATGACGACCAGCCCGTACAGCGCCGAATAGCGGAGCTCGGGGGCGTCGAGGAAGACACTGTGGGCGAGGGCCGAACCGAGCCATGTCCACAGGAACAACGCGATCGGCACACCGTCGTGCCGGGGCGTGTCGGGGCGGTCCGAACGGGAGTCGACGAGGACGAGCACGGTCGCCATGATCGCGGCGACGAGGAGCCAGCCCGCATAGTTGGTGAGCGGGATGTGCCCGATCCCGGGCAGGCCGCCGGCATTGCACCACGACCAGTGACCGTCCGCGACCATCTGGGGGTCGAGGAAGAGATCCCATCCGAGCATGCCGACGGTGACCGCCGCGACCCGGCCGGGGCCGTTGCGGACGAGGCGCGAGGCCACGCACCACACGGGGTACAGACCCGCCGACCAGGCCAGCGGTACCACGAGCGGAACGTCGAGGGCCGCCGGCCCGAGACGGTCGGTGACGTAGCTGTAGCAGCCGTAGGGGTAGCCGGTCATCGTGCCGACCACCTCGGACAGGTATCCGATACCGGCCGAACTCACGAACAGGACGACGGCGAAGGTGGGACCGCGGTTCAGCGCCGCATGGACGAGGCAGGCTGCGGTGAGCAGTGTGACGACCGCGACGGTCGCGGCGTCCCGGGCGCCACCCTCGGTGAGGGGATAGGCGATCTGGGCGAGGACCGCGGCGACGGCCGGGACGACGGGAAGGATCGTCCGCCATCGGGCCGGGTGGGCCGGGGCAGGCGCGTAGGTCTCGGTCATCGCGACACCCAGCCCTTCATGCGATCCATGATGCCGCCCCTGGCGTCGGCGAGGGCGACGCGGGCGGCGTTGCGTCCGCTCGCGCCGGAGACACCGCCGCCGGGATGCGTCGAGGCGCCGGTGAGGTAGAGGCCGGGCGCGTCGGGCACCCGATAGCCCGACAGCTCCGGCAGCGGCCGCCACAGGAACATCTGGTCCAGCGACATCTCCACGTGCATGACGTTCCCGCCGAGCAGCCCGAGTTCGCGCTCGATGTCGGCGGGGGTCTGTACATGGCAGTGTTCGACGCCGGCGGTGAACCCGGGAGATCGCGCCTCCATCTCCGCGAGGATGCGATCGGTCTCCGATCGGGCGATGGCCTCCCAGCGTCGCCCGCCCCGCAGCGCGTACGGATGCCATTGGGACCACAGTGTGATCTGGTGTTTGCCGGCGGGCGCGATCGTGGGATCGAGTGCCGAGAAACTCATCGCGAGAACCGCCGGTCGCGGGGGCAGGTCTCCCGCCATCGCGGCACCGTGGGCCGCCCGCAGGTGGGCGCGGTCGTCGACGAGCAGTTGCAGACCCGAGGTGGTCAGCTCCGGCTCGTCGCACCCGCGGTAGTGCGGCAGCGAATCGGTGCCCAGCCGCAGGACCATGCCGATGCCCGGGCCGACCCGCATGCTGCGCCGCCAGCCTTCGAGCCGGTCGCGGTCGTATCCGCCACGGTCGAGCAGATCCAGCGTGGTGAGGACGTGACAGCCGGCGACGACCCTGCGGGCCCGCACGGAGCGTCCCGATGCGGTACGCACGGCCCACAGATCGCCGGTGCGGCCGATCTCCGTGACGGCGTCGCCGCAGGTCACCGTGCCGCCATCGGAACGCAGTCGGGACAGCAGCGCCTGGGTCAGCGCGCCGCTCCCTCCGACCGCGCGGCCCGGGGGAAGGGTGTGCATGAGAGCCGCGAAGCCCACCATCGCCGCGGTGCCCGGTTCGGACATGGGCGGTCCGGACTGCGCACCGAACCAGGCCAGTGCCGCTTTCAGGGGTTCGTCGTCGAAGTACTCGTCGAGCAGGCTGTCGCCGGTGGTGAGAAAACGGCGGGACAGGGCGCTGCCGCCTTCCCCGGCGTCGAGACCCCAGAACGAGGACAGCAGGTGCCGGCCGGTCGGGGGATGGGTGAACGACTTCATCACCGCCGCGCTGCGCGGGCCCCAGTCCTGCACGAATCGGCGGTACGCGTCGGCCTCCCGGCGCCCGCACGCGGCCTCGACGGACGCACAGGTCCGGTCGAGATCGCGGTGGAACACGATGCCGGGGCGGTCGGTGCCCGCCGGTGGCGGCGCGTACGCCCACGGGTCGCAGTCGATGTAGCGCAGTCCGTGGGCGGCGAGATCGAGTTCCTCGACGATTCCCGAGTGGCGGACCATGATGTGGGCCGAGGAACCGCGGTCCACGGCGTATCCGGGGAAGCGCTCGACGGTGGAGACGGCCCCGCCCGGCACGGTGTCGCGTTCGAGCACCTCCACCGACCATCCGTCACGGGCGAGATAGCACGCCGAGACCAGAGCGTTGTGGCCGGATCCGACCACGACGGCGTCGAGGGTGGGGCTCATGGGATACCACTTCCGTCCGGATCGTCGAGCGTGCGGGGGTGATGCGGAACGAGGTCCGGTCCGAGCGGCAGACTCCTGCCGAGGACCGCGAAGGGCCGGGCATCGCCGGTGAAGACGAACCGGCGGACGACATCCTGGAATCCGAACCGACGGTACAGCCGCCACGCCCGGTTGTCCTCGGCCGGTACCTCGGGAGTCGACAGCAGGACGGCTCCTTCCGTGCGGTCCCGCAGCAGCGCGTACAGGAGCAGTTCGCCGATGCGGCGTCCCTGCATGTCGGGACGGAC
>NZ_AJVB01000323.1:0-4322 GCF_000278445.1 Rhodococcus sp. R1101 | reverse complement strand
CGATCCGACTCGCGTGCCCCCTCGAGCAGGCGTGCCTCGATGTCCCGGACGGCCAGTGCGAGGAAAGGCACGAAGAGGGGATTGGCCGTCTTCTCCGTCGAAGTGATGTCGAGAATGCCTTCGATTCTGCGCGTGACCGGATGCACGATCGGGTGACCGTAACAACTGAATTGCCTGAACGGTTCGAGGAAATGCTCGTCGCCGTGAACGATGAGGCCTTGACGTACTTCGAGCGGGGTGCCCAGCGCATTCGTGCCGTATGTCTCTTCGGACAGTGCGACGCCTGGTAGTACCCCGACATCCTCCATTGCGGATCTCATGGCGTCCGAGTCGAACATCCGCGAGACGACGCAGCAGTTGCGGTCGACGAGGAGGATTCCACATTCCGTACCTGCCAGTTGTATCCGGAGGTCGTCGAGCACCGGTCGGGCGGCCCGTAACAACCGCCCTGCCGAATCCGACGGGTCGAGAAGAGTGGGCTCGGGCACTCGTGCCGGATCGATACCGCTGAGCTGCGAGCGCTTCCAGGACAGTTCGATCTCCGGGCGCAAGGTGTGCATCGCCCTTCTCCTTCCAGTTGCCTCCGGTCGACCGGTTCTGGTGACAGCGCGAGGTACCGAGTCTGCAAATCCTGCTGATTACCGTCACAGGGAGTCCGCCGACCGGACGTCCGGACCGATGGATGTGCGGTCGAATCGGTCGGTGTCGCCCATTCGTCATCGCGTGTCCTCTCCGTGCTCCGGTCCGATGCAGAAGGAAGGGGCCCGCGCCGACCCCTCCAACGTACCCACACAGATGTGATGCAGGTAATAGTGGTCGACCCCAGGTTTCGGCAACTGTCCGGATTCTGAACACTTGAAGCGAACGGTGCGGGGAACAGTGGCCATGTCGGTGCCCCACTCGCCGAGGAGGGGGAAGGCGCACCGACCGCCGCGATCGCGATGCGTTCGTTCACGTTGCGGACCCAGGTATCCGACAAGTGGAGTGCCGGACGTTCGGGATCGACTGGGCGATGATTCCGAATCGATCTCGAATCACGTTCCGCCGGTACCGCATTCTTTGAACGAGAGAGGTCTTCGATGCCTGGCTGAGCGGACGCACAAACCTGGATCTCGTGGGAGGGCTGCTGCACGGCCGGTCTTCGTGATTCCTGCCCAGGTTCGGGTGTGCCGACCCACCGCTTCCTTCCGCACGGTTGCCAGGGTGGGCCATGTCGATCCGCGCGTAGTGCCGTCATGGTTCACGGTTGGGGTGATGTCCACGCCTGCCCGGATTGCGAAAGGCGACACTTGAAAGTTCGGTTAATTATGATTAACTTTCTGGCTATGAGTGAACGCTACCCGCTTCCCGAACTCGCGGATCTGCCCGAGGACATCGTCGAGCGCATCCTCGAGGTACAGGACAAGTCGGGGTTCGTGCCGAACGTGTTCCTGGCCTTCGCGCGTCGTCCCGCCGAGTGGCGAGCGTTCTTCGCGTATCACGACGCGATCATGCTGCGCGAGGAGTCGGGACTGACGAAGGGTGATCGCGAGATGATCGTGACGACCATCTCCGCCGCGAACAAATGTCTGTACTGCGTCGTCGCGCACGGAGCGATTCTCCGCGTCTACGAGAAGAAACCGACTGTCGCCGATCAGGTCGCAACGAATTATCTCCTCGCCGACATCACGCCACGTCAACGTGCGGTGCTCGATTTCGCTACCAAGGTCAACACGCGTTCGCACGAGATCTGCGATGACGACTTCGAAGCCCTGCACGCACACGGCCTCACCGATGAGGATGCATGGGACATCACGGCGATCACCGCGTTCTTCGGGTTGAGTAACCGCATGGCGAGCGTGACGGGGATGATGCCCAACGTCGAGTTCTACACGATGGGACGCACACCTCGGGCTTGACGGGCACGCCCGTCGAGAAAATCCTCGATTCGAACTCGGTTCCATGGCAGAAACCGCGCCGACGCGTTGTGTAGGGCCCCTGTCGTATTACTCTGGATGCGAAGGCATTCGGCGCCTCTTTCGAAGAGGGTCCTTTCGACTTCACGGATGCGTGGTGCCAGTGCCGAGTGCGATGCCCGGCCCCGCTCGCTGAGAAGTACCCGCACCTTGCGGCGACCATGGGGGCATCGCACAGACTATTCGAGACCGCGACCGGGAGCACGACCACCCCCACACACACGGGGTTGTCGGTGTAGGGACCGACGTAGGAGCAGGTGACATCCTGCCCTGCCCTGCGTACCGCTCGACTCTGGGCCGAGGAGTTGTGGCTGCGCCGCTTCGCACTCGGTAGCGGGATGAGAAAGGTCGAGATCAAGGTATATCCCGCACGGCACGTCGCGGCTCCGTCTTTCCAGCAGGACCTGCTCGCCCGCGCGGTCGAGGAAAGTGTCGACGAACGCCCAGCAGTGTGGTTACTACGTTCACGGCTCGAAACGGTATCCGCGTCCGGGTTCGGTAAGCAGGTAGCGGGGGTGGGCGGGGTCCGGTTCGAGCTTGTGGCGCAGTTGAGCGAGATAGACGCGTAGGTAGTGGGTTTGAGTGAGGTAGGACGGTCCCCACAACTCGCTCAGCAGTTCGCGGTGGCTGACGAGTGTGCCGCGGTGAGCGACCAGGATTTCGAGCAGTCCCCATTCGGTGGGGGTGAGGTGGACGTCGGTACCGTCCCGGGTGACTTTTTTCGCCGCCAGGTCGACGGTGAAGGCGTCGGTTTCCACCACGGGGGTGGAAGGAGCCGGGGAGGCGCTGGCCCGTCGGGCGGCAGCTCGGATCCGGGCGAGAAACTCTTCCATCCCGAAAGGCTTGGTGACGTAGTCGTCGGCTCCGGTATCGAGGGCGGCGACCTTGTCGGCGGCGTCGGTACGAGCGGAGAGGACGATGACCGGGGCAGAGCACCAACCGTGGAGACCCGCAAGGACTTCGATGCCGTCGAGGTCGGGCAGA
This sequence comes from Rhodococcus sp. R1101, assembly GCF_000278445.1. Taxonomy (NCBI): domain Bacteria; kingdom Bacillati; phylum Actinomycetota; class Actinomycetes; order Mycobacteriales; family Nocardiaceae; genus Rhodococcus; species Rhodococcus sp. R1101. The sequence continues at coordinate 1,383 of NZ_AJVB01000323.1, read as the reverse complement.
CCCAGGTCGAGCACGATCACGTCGGGCTGTTGGTGTGCGGCGGCACGAAGAGCGGTACGTCCGTCGGCAGCAGTGTGCACTTCGTATCCGCGGGCAGCGAGGTTGATGCGTAATGCGCGAAGGAGCTGGGGGTCGTCGTCGACGACGAGGATGCGGGTCACGGGTGGACCTCGACCGGTGCGGCGGCGAGGTCGACGACCATGGTGGTGCCGCCGCCGGGCGTGTCGGTGGTAGTGAGACTTCCCCCCATGACCTCGACGAATCCGCGGGCGACGCTCAGACCGAGTCCGGCGCCGCCGGTGGCACGGTGATCTCCTGCCCGGGGGAAGGTATCGGTGTCCTTGTGGTGAAGGCCGGGGCCGGTGTCGGCGATGGTGAGGACCGTGCGGCCGTCGGAGGTGATGGCTTCGACGCGGATCGGGCTGGTGGGGGCATAGCGCAGTGCGTTGTCGAGAAGGTTGGCCACGACCCGTTCGAGCAGTGCGCCGTCTGCAGCGACCGTGGTCTCACCGACGTCGATGTGAATGCGTTCACGGATTGTGCGTGAGAGCTCCGACTCTCCGTTCGTCAGGGTGAGGAGGGCTCGGTGGATCACCTCGTCGAGGTAGACCGGAGTCACCACGGGCGTGATGACTCCGGCTGCGAGCCGGGACGAGTCGAGCAGGTTCGATACCAGAGCGGTGAGCTGATCGGTGGATTCCTCGATGGTCGCGAGCAGTTCCGCGGTGTCCTCGGGGGAGAACTCGATATCGGTGCTGCGCAGGCTGGAGGCCGAGGCTTTGATGGCAGCCAACGGGGTTCGCAGATCGTGGCTCACTGCAGAGAGCAACAATCGCCGTAGACGATCGGTTTCGGCCAGAGACGACGCATGGGAGGCTTCTGCGGCAAGTTCTTGCTGCCGTACCAGTGCGGCGGCCTGTCCGGCCACAGCGGTGAGGATCCGCCGGTCACGCGCACGTAGTTGTGGTCCGGCGAGTAGGAGAGCATAGGCGCTGTCGTCGACCTCGCAGGCGGTGTCGGCGGCGTGCAGGGACATCGGTGGCGCCGCCCCGGCCGTCCCCAGCACCGTGGGTGAATTACGGTCACTGCGAAGGAGACTGACACCGTCCTGGGTGTACGTTTCCCGGACTTTCTCGAGTAACTGGGGGAGATCGGCACCCCGCAGCACGGCGCCGGCGAACGAGGCGAGCAACTCGGCTTCCTGGGAAGCGAGCCGGGCTTCGCGCGCCCGGGCGGAGGCGGCGTCCACCAATGCGGCGACGGCCACGGCAACGACGAGAAGGACAACGGTGGTGACGAAATTGTCCGGCTCGGCGATGGTGAAGCTGTAACGCGGCTCGGTGAAGAAGAAATTGAGCAGCAGTCCCGACAGCAGGGCCGCAA
>NZ_AJVB01000322.1:0-4352 GCF_000278445.1 Rhodococcus sp. R1101 | reverse complement strand
CCACGATGACCTGGCTGATCAGTGGGTGGGCACGCAACGAATCCTCGAGGACGGCCGGAGCGACGTTCTTGCCGCCCGCAGTGACGATGAGTTCCTTCTTGCGGCCGGTGATCGAGATGAAGCCGTCCTCGTCGATCGCGCCGATGTCGCCGGTGTGGAACCAGCCGTCGCGGATGGCTTCTTCGGTGGCCTCGTCGTTCTGCCAGTAGCCGTCGAACACCTGGGGGCCATTGAGCAGCAACTCGCCGTCCTCGGCGATCTTCGCCGCGCACCCGTTGAACGGCGTGCCGACGGTGCCGATCTTCTGGGCGGCCGGGGTGTTCATGATGATGCCGCCGGTGGTCTCCGTCAGGCCGTAGCCCTCGTAGATGGTGACGCCGACACCGCGGAAGAAGTGGCCGAGACGTGCGCCGAGTGCGGCGCCGCCGGACACGGCCTTGGTGACGTTGCCGCCGAGCGCTGCCTTGAGCTTGCCGTAGACGAGCTTGTCGAACACGGAGTGCTTGATCTTCAGGCCCAGCCCGGGGCCGCCGTTCTCGAGCGCCTTGCTGTACTCGATCGCGACGTCGGAGGCCTTCTCGAAGATCTTGCCCTTGCCGCCGTCGTAGGCCTTCTGCTTGGCCGAGTTGTAGACCTTCTCGAACACGCGGGGCACCGACAGGATGAAGTTCGGCTTGAAGACCGCGAACTGATCGAGCAGCGTCGTCAGGTCGGAGGTGTGACCGACGGTGACCTTGCTGTCGAAGGCGGCGAACGAGATCAGGCGCGCGAAGACGTGCGCCATCGGGATGAACAGCAGCGTGCGCTGACCCTCGTGCATCGAATCGGGCAGTGCGAGGGCGCAGGCTGCGGACTCGGACGCGAAGTGGCGGTGCTTGAGCTGCACACCCTTCGGCCGTCCCGTGGTGCCGGAGGTGTAGATGAGGGTCGCAGCGGATTCGGCCGTGACCTGGTTGCGTCGTTCCTCGACCTGCTCGTCGGTGACCGCCGCACCGCGTGCGACGAGCTCGTCGCACGCGCCCTTGCCACCCGGCGCGGGCTCGATCTGCAGTACCTCGCGCACGGTCGGAGCGTTCTCGGCGACCTCGCGCACGGTGTCGACGTGAGCCGAGTTCTCGACGATGAGCAGCTTGGTCCCGGAGTCCTCGAGGATCCACTGGGCCTGGTCCGCCGACGACGTCTCGTAGATCGCCACGGTGGCACCGCCCGCAGTCCAGATGGCGTAGTCGAGCAGGACCCATTCGTAGCGGGTCGCCGACAGGACCGCGACACGGTCGCCGAGCTCGATACCCGACGCGATCAGGCCCTTCGCCACGGCGCGCACCTCGGATGCGAACTGGCGGGCGGTGACGGGAACCCACTTGCCGTCGACCAGTCGCTCGAACGGCACGAACTCCGGCGACTCCTTCTCGTGCCGGAAGACGCTGTCGGCCATCGACGTGTTCTCGGGGATCGAGAACGACTGTGGCACGGCAATCTCACTCACTGTGACCCCTCCATCGTTAGGTACTGTCGGTGTGCATTGCATCACACGCCGTTGGGAAATGCATTACCCTCGGACCGCTTTGCCCCCTTTTTACAGTCCGATAAGCAGTGATCCAGGTAACAATGCTACCCGCCGGTAACGAGGATTACCACTATCGGATCGTCTCGTCGGATTTCCCGGTACCGGAAGTACCGGTATTTCGGAGAAGAAGGACCGCTTCGTCGTCGCCGAGCTGATGGAAGTCGTCGTAGGCGGCGCCGACGCTGTCGGTGTCCACCGGCGTCCACGGGCAGATCACCTCGTCGGCCGCCCGGCCGGCCCGGCGCAGTGCGTCGGGGGAGGCCACCGGCACCGCGAGGACGACCCGGGTCGCTCCGGAGGCGCGCGCGGCGAGGCATGCCACCGCGGCCGTCGCACCTGTGGCGATGCCGTCGTCGACGACGATCGCCGTGCGGCCCTCCAGCGGCACCCGGGTGCGACCGGCACGCAGAACATCGGCACGTCGAGCCAGTTCGGTCAGCTCGCGCCGCTCGACGGCGGCCACGGACTCGGGGGCGATCCGCCCGCGCCGGATCACGTCGTCGTTGAGGACGCGGAAGACGGCGTCCTGCGCGGTCGATTCCCCGGTGGTTCCGGGACCCGGTCCTTCGGCGATTGCGCCCATCGCGAGTTCGGGATGCCAGGGCACGCCCAGTTTGCGCACCACGAGGACGTCCAGGGGCGCATCGAGGGCTGCGGCGAGTTCACGGGCGACGGGAATGCCGCCGCGAGGTAGTGCGAGGACCACCGGGTCGGCGTCGCGCAGGTGCCCGGCCGACCGGGCGAGTCGCCGGCCTGCCTCCTCGCGCGTGGCGTACCCCACGCCTCCAGTATGGGACGGTCCGTCCGGGCGGGCGAGCATTCACCGCCCGGACGGACCGAGGAGATCTCAGTCGAGCTCGCCCGACAGATACGAGTGGTAGGCGGGCAGATCGAGCTGGCCGTGGCCGGACAGGCCGATCACGATCACCTCGGGTTCGGTGAGGCCCCGCGCGTACTCCGCAGCCGCCGCGATCGCGTGCGACGACTCCGGCGCCGGCACGATGCCCTCGTTCCGGGCGAAGAGCACCGCCGCCGAGAAGGCATCGGTCTGCGCCACGGACTGTCCCTGCACGTAGCCCAGTTCGACGGTGTGGCTGAGCAGCGGCGCCATGCCGTGGTACCGCAGCCCGCCGGCGTGGATCGGGTCCGGGATGAAGTCCTGGCCGAGGGTGTGCATCTTCAGCAGCGGCGTCAGGCCTGCGATGTCGCCGTGGTCGTAGCGGTACTCGCCGCGGGTGATCGACGGGCACGCCGCGGGCTCGACGGCGACGACACGTGTCGTCGCCCGCTCGTGGATGACCTCGCGCAGGAACGGGAACGACAGGCCGGCGAGGTTCGAACCGCCGCCCGCACAACCGAAGACCACATCGGCCTGGTCCTCACCCGCGGTCCGCAGCTGTTCCACGGCCTCGAGGCCGATGACGGTCTGGTGCAGCACCACGTGGTTGAGCACGCTGCCGAGTGTGTAGCGGGCGGCGGCATCCTTCACCGCGACCTCCACGGCCTCCGACACCGCGATGCCGAGCGAGCCGGGGGTGTCCGGGTGCTCGGCGAGGACGGCACGACCGGCCTCCGTCAGGTCGGACGGGCTGGGATGCACTGTGCCGCCGTAGGTCTCGATGAGGAATCGGCGGTAGGGCTTCGAATCGTAGGAGGCGCGGACCTGCCACACCTCGAGATCGATGCCGAACTTCGCGCATGCGAACGACAGGGCCGAACCCCATTGCCCGGCACCGGTTTCCGTCGTCAGGCGGGTGACGCCGTCGAGCGAGTTGTAGTACGCCTGGGCGACCGCCGAATTCACCTTGTGGCTGCCCACCGGGCTCACGCCCTCGTACTTGACGTAGATGCGGGCCGGGGTGCCGAGGGCCTTCTCGAACGAGCGGGCGCGGAACAGGGGAGTGGTGCGGTAGCCGGCGTAGACCTCGCGCACGGCCTCCGGGATCCCGATGTCGGTCTCGGTCGACAGTTCCTGCTCGATCAGGCCCGAGGCGAACAGCGGCGCGAGATCGTCGGCGGTGATCGGTTCGCGGGTCCCGGGGTGCAGATGCGGCGGCGGCGGCACCTCGAGATCGCCGACGATGTTGTACCAGTGCGTCGGAATGCCGGAATCGGAGACGGACGGAGGCGTCGTCGAGGCGTGCGCGGAGGGGGATGCCGTCACTGTGGAATCCTTCGGGTCGGGGACCGATGACATGCCCAGTGTGACGTGCCCCGGGGACCAGGGGCGGCGTGGGGCGTGTCATCATTCGCGCGCTCGCGCCCAGGTCGTAGCAGGGTCCGGGCGCGAAGTGGTGGGTCCATCCGATAAACTGCTGGTCAAATGAGTGAAATTCAAGACGCCCCCGACCAGGAGACCGCAGCTCTCACGTTTGCCGATCTCGACATCGATGCCCGTGTGCTGCAAGCTCTTTCAGATGTGGGTTACGAGTCCCCGTCGCCGATCCAGGCGGCGACCATCCCACCGCTGCTGGAGGGACGGGACGTCGTCGGTCTCGCTCAGACCGGCACCGGCAAGACCGCCGCCTTCGCGGTGCCGATCCTCTCGCGCATCGACACCTCCGTGAAGCGGCCCCAGGCGCTGGTGCTGGCGCCCACCCGAGAGCTCGCGCTGCAGGTCGCGGAGGCTTTCGGTAAGTACTCCGTCCACATCCCGGGCCTGTCCGTCCTGCCCATCTACGGTGGCCAGGCATACGGTGTACAGCTGTCCGGCCTCCGCCGCGGCGCCCAGGTCATCGTCGGTACTCCCGGACGTGTGATCGATCACCTCGCCAAGGGCACCCTC
>NZ_AJVB01000321.1:0-4361 GCF_000278445.1 Rhodococcus sp. R1101 | reverse complement strand
CGCCCCCGACACGACGCCTGAGCAGCTTCCTACTCGATCCGGACAACGCCTCGGCCTGCCGCACCTGACCAGATCGAACGTCGAGGGATGCCGGACTGTCACCAACCTCATGACCCGCAACACCTCAGGTCGGGTACGGGATCCCGTATCAAAGACGCTTCGACAACACAGGCGCACGCCCCTCATCGGTGGCTCCGGCATCGTCCCGGCCTAGAAAACGTGCTCACTTCGGGTTTCGAGAATGACGGTGCGTAAACCCTTGTTCCAGGTTTCTCGGGAACGTGTCATTTTCCAGATTCGTGTCGGTAGGGCGCCCTCATCTCCGCGTTTCCCAGGGGCCAGGCGCGCAGCGAGACGAGGCCGGATTCTTGAGGACTCCGGCAAGATCGCCTGAATCTCTGGCGGACACGAAGGGGAACGCTGCAGGTCCACGCGCTGCACGACTGACAAGCTGGGCGAGAACCACCAGTGGACGAGTCGGATCTCGAGTGCTGTGGCGGATGTCTATCCGGGCCTGCGTGTCTCATCGTTCCGACGTGGTTCGGCTGGTCTGTGCGCTGCCGTCATACCGCCCGGTCGTGCGGATAGCATCGGCCGTGTGACTACTGCGTGGAAGGGCTCATGACGGGACGCCGAACGCTGTCCGTCGAAGTCGAAGCCGTCGCGATCGAGGATGGCGAGATACCGCCTCCTCGAGTCGGATCGGTCATCGCGTTCCCGCTGCGGTTCGTCGAACTGCCAGCTGCCGGTGACGGGGTGGTCACTGTGCGTGCGCTGCTCGAAGCAAGCACTCGGCCGCCAATCTGGCAGTACACGGGTGAAGACACCCCGCGCCAGTGGGAGTGGTCCGGGCTGCTGCGCGGGGATGGCTGGACCGCGTCGTGGCGGGGCTTTCGGCCGTTGACCGGCCGGGTCGAGCTCGCGGGACGCTTCTACGGAGTCATGGGTTACGACACCGCAGGACGTGTCCGTGGTCGCGTCACCAGGGTCCGGATCGTCAGTGAGCGATTCCGTCGCAGGCCCGGAACCGTGGGTTCGTGGCACATGGTTTCTGGGCACCGACAGTTGCGGGATGTCGATGCCGCACCACGATTCTTCGACCGCGAGGGGTTGTTCGAACACGACGGTGACGAGGCCAACTCCGAGGTCGGAGCGTTGATCGACCTCGATCTCGACGACGTCCCGGATCTTCCTGCACGTCCGAGCATTGTTGCCGGTGACATCTCTGCCGCCGGCGGGGTGCTGTGGGTGGTCGACAGCACCCTGCCGCTGGCAGTGAGCGTCGCCGCCGACCACACTGTCCACGAATACGTGCTACCCGGGGCCGTCGGGATCTCGCGCCGGATCCGGGCGACCCCGGGCGGCTGCTGGATCGCCGGCGGTGACGGGCTGTATCGGATCGACGCGGGCGAAACACCACGTCACGTCGATGACATCCCAGTGCTCGCCGGCGCCGCACTCGGTAACACCCTCCTGTCCTGCCGAGCCGAAGGCAGGTGGACACTGCACGGTCCGGGCGGACCTCCGATCGAGATGAACGCTCCGGACGGGTACGTGGCGTCCGTAGCAGTCGATGCCGACGGCTTCGTCGTCGCCGTTCGTGGCGGAGACTCGGCCTTCCGGCTCGTGCGGGTCCATCCGGAAGGTGCGCTGACTGTCGGACCGGTTCTTCCGCACACCCGTCGCCAGCATCGTATGTTCCTCGGCGGCACACCACTGCGCCTGTTTCTCGGCGAACACGCGGCACCCGTTCTCGAGGACCTCACGCTAGGAGAGCCACGTCCCCTGCCGAAAGGGCTCCTGTCGGCCGGGCAGGCCGGGCCGTTCGTGTGGTTCACCGACCATCCACCGGACGGGACCGGGCGCTTGGGCTGGTGGCCTCTTCCCGGACCGGTCACCTACGACCGCGCGCGCCAGTTCTGGCTGTTCACGCTGCTCGACGGACAGAGCCTTGAACCGGTCACCAGCACACCGATCTTCGCGACGCGCCCACCCGTGACCGTCGACGACCACGGAACGGTGTGGGTGGTCGCCGACGGAATCAGGCCCATCCCCGATACCACGATGCAGTGGCCGAACGAACTCGACGTCGCGGCACTGCTCGACGCAACGCGCCACCGCACAACCGAATCCGCCGAATGGTCGTGACGCGCTGACTCGACACAGAAAGGTGCAGGCGACCGACTCGTCCGGTGGTGACGCCCGCTCGCGGCGCTTCTCAGTTCCAGAACGAATTCGGCTGCGCCACTTTCAACACTCAGAGCCGTGCCGCTTACTGCTGAAAGTCACAGGAACAGGACGAACGCCGACCCGCCGCCGCTCATGGTCGATGACGTCGACGGGCATGCGGTCGTCGGTGCCGTTCGGGGCATGGCTGCTGCGCCACGGTACGTCCGGGCTTCGCTCGTCACCGTGTGCTGTTCCGGTTGCGGACGCTGCCCACGGGCGCGCACCGGCATCCACCCCGACAGGACCGTCAGGGCGCACACTGGTGTCGATGGACGCCCCCGTGCCGTTGCGTCTTCGACCCGTGACCCGGGCCGCGTGGACGTGTGTGCGGCGAGCTCCCGGGACCTACATCTGGCTGGGTGTGCTGCGGGTGACGTCGGTGGTGACGAGACGACTTCCCGCCGGCGATCTCGAAGTGCTGCTCGGGAATCGGTCAACCAATCTGCACCATCCGGCCGAGGACCCGGTCCGGGTGCTGGTGTCGAGCGCCTTCTGACTCGCCGGCGGCGGATGGTTCACGTACTTCGTCGTGTACACCGTCTTCCATGTGCCCGCGGAACGCTGGCTCGGGACGGCTGCGCATGGTGGTGACCGCACATGTCGGTGCGACCTGTCTCAGTGAGGGGCCCTGTACTGGGCGATCCGCCGGGGCGACGCACCGGCGTCGGCGGTGGACACCCTCGATTACGGGGTCAGCTACGCCCTGGCCGGGGTGGTCGCCGTGTCGACCTACCGGCTCGCCCGGCCGTGGTGTTCGTTCTACCTCGCCGCGGTCCTCGCGTTCTACGCGGTGCCGCTGTTCGTGGACCTGACTTTCACCGCGGTCGGGCACTTCACCGCGGCGCTGCTCGGGCTGGGGTGCTATCCGCTGGTCCGGTCGCGTCCGGGCACCTGGTCGCCGGTCGAGGCGGTGCGCAGGATGCGGACGGCACGGCCCGGCGCTGCGCTCGACCGTCCGGGCCGGGTCGGCGGTCGCGGGAGTGGCGGCGAGAGCGACAGGACATCGCGCGGATAGTCGACAACGGGGGCGGGGACTTGTGGCTCCCGGTTACACGACGGCGGGCCTCACGTGATCGTGAGGCCCGCCGCGGGAAGGGACCGGGAGTCACTGCAGCCCTCAGGACTCTGCTGCGGTCCGGCAGTCGGAACGATGTCGATTATAGGGAAGGCTTCCCTAATCCGGCAAGGCCCCGGACGGGACGGTCGGCGGCGACGAAGGCGTCGAGCAATGCCTGGCCGCGGCGCGCGGCGGTGCGCCGGGACGCGCCGCCGAGCACGGGCAGCCGGTCGGCGCCGGTGACGACGGTGCGGCCGACGATCGCCCAGAACCGGGACCGGTCGAGTGGGGCGAGGGCGCGCAACGCGAGATGGACGGCGGTCAGGGCGGTCGTGGCGCGGTGCGCGGTCCATACCGCCATCGCCTGCTCGCACGGCAGCACCACCACCTCGCGTTGCCCGGCGGCGCGGTCGTCGGGCAGCACCCGCAGGGTGTCGTCGGCGAGACCGGCCCAGTCGATGCAGCCGTCGCTGTCCTGGTGCAGCCACAGATTGTCCAGTCCCGGATCCCAGACGCGACCCTCGAGGGCGTAGGGGGCCAGGACGCGGCCCACGACGGCGTGGATGAGGGCGCCGGCGACCTGCTCGACGGCGATGCGCGGATCCTCGGTGTCGAGCAGGGCGCGGTCGTAGAGCGCCTCGATGCGCTGCTGCCGTTCACCGCCGCCGAGGAACCACCAGCGGCGACGGGGTTCTTCGTCGATACAGGCCACCGCGTAGACGCGGGGGGCTCCTGCGGCCAGTGCGCGCAACCGGGCGCGCGTGTCCTCGAACGGGCGGACGGGTGCCGCCGTGGGCGGCAGCAGCAGCGTCGTCATCCGACACCTCCTGATCGACGATCAACTTTGATTAGGCAAGCCTAACCATTGCATCCGGGGGTGGTGTGCGCAACCCCATCCCCTCCTCCCGCCGAGACATAGGATTCCGTAACCTAACTCCGAAGGCCTTCGCGTCTCCCACGATCGCGACGACCCGAACCGCACCACCGCCTTCCCGAGGAGCAGCTCGCGCCCGTGACCGTCCACCCCTCACCCCCCACCGGACGCCGACGCGACCGCCCCGCCCCACGCGGGCCG
>NZ_AJVB01000320.1:0-4362 GCF_000278445.1 Rhodococcus sp. R1101 | reverse complement strand
GACGACCTCGGCGCGCCACGCGTCGGCCATCGCGCGGATGCGGTCGACGGAGAGCGGCACCGAGCACAGGCACAGCGGGAAGGAGCTGAGTGCGTACGCGATGTCGAGGGTCGCATCGCGGAAGCCGCCCCACTCGTAGTCGAGGAACTGCACGCCGTCGTCGCCGACGACGATGTTGTCGGGGCACAGGTCCGACGGGCTGAAAGCCCGGAAACGTCCGCCGGTGAACAGCTTGGAGGCACGCTCGGCGCGCTCGCGCACCGACTCGGGCACGGCCAGCCCGAAATCCGCCTCGAGGAGTTCGGGGACGCCCCGTACCGCGTCGAGGGCCTGCTGGGACACCGCGTCGGCGACCCGCGCGACGTCGGCGCGACGAAGCAGGGCCGCGAAGTCCTCCTCGCGCCCGACGGTCGCGGCGTGCATGCGCCCGAGCGCCTGCGCCAGGGCCATCAAGGTGTTCCCGGCGGCCTCGGAGCTGTTGCGCAGCACCTCGGCGAGAGTTGTCGCGTCGCCGAGGTCGCTGAGCACGAGCAGACGGGCGTCGAAATCGTAGGCGAGCAGTTCGGCGCCCGGACGGTGATCCTTCGCCAGGGCCGTCGTGAACTGGTAGGAGACCGCCTCCCGGAGGAAGGCGATCTGCTCGTCGGTCTCGGAACCGCGGAAGTCGACGTGGCCGGCGCCGCGGGAGGGCGGCACCTGCTTGAGGACCAGGGTGCGTGGAAGCGAGAACGGATTGGCGGCCACTCGTACCCGAACGACCACCGAGCGGCCGCTGCCCCCGAGATCCACGGGATCGGTGAGGGTCACCGTGGCGCCGGTACGGCGGGTGAGCAGCGCTTCGGCGGCGTGTACCACCTCGGACACGGGGTCTGCCAATGTTGCGGTCATCACGGCCCAATCTACAGGTTCTCGGTCACGACGAGGTCGTCCACAAGGCTCGGATCGAGCGGGACCTTCTTCGCCCGCGACCGTTCCACCACGTCGCTTTCGTCTGCTTGCGAGGAAGAACTCGCTGTTCACCGACGTGTCCCGTTCCGCTCCCGCTCTCCACGCGTCCATCACGATAGGGACACGTCACCACTACTCCGGTGAAACGTGTGTCACCTTCTGAAATCCACGGGCGGTGCCGCGGTCCACCGCGGCCTTCACGACACCGAAGATCAGACCCTGGAGAGCGGCCGCGACGAGCACGTCCCTGGTGCGCTGCGACAGATCCTGAGGTTCGGGCCGTTCGTCACTGCCGCCGACCTTCTTCCACACCTGATTGAAGACTGCGCCGGCGAGAATGCCGCCTCCCACACTGGCTGCGAGAGCGAGCGGCTTGTAGAAGATCACACGTGCGTCGGCCATCGATACCTCCTCGTACCGGCGCCCCGTTGGCGCCGGACCGACGGAGTACCCGGACAGGATCCTCACAAACCCCATCGAACCCCACGAACCTCACCACACGACCGCCGTCGGAGGCCTCGGGCACGACGGCGCGGTGCCGCCGCCCGGAGGCGGACGGCACCGCGCCGAGGAAGATGCGAGTGATCAGGACCTGTCGGCGTCCTCGGTCTCCGGCTCCGGCACGAAGTCGATGCCCGACTCCTTGCGTTGCTCCGGCGTGATCGGCCCGGGAGCGTCGGTCAGCGGGTCGACGCCGCCTCCGGACTTGGGGAACGCGATGACCTCGCGGATCGAGTCGACCCCGGCGAGCAGCGCGGTGATGCGGTCCCAGCCGAACGCGATACCGCCGTGCGGCGGCGCACCGTACTTGAATGCCTCGAGCAGGAAGCCGAACTTCTCGTTCGCCTCCTCCTCCGAGATGCCCATGACCTTGAACACCCGCTCCTGGATGTCGGGGCGGTGGATACGGATCGAGCCGCCACCGATCTCGTTGCCGTTGCAGACGATGTCGTAGGCGTAGGCCAGCGCCGACCCCGGATCGGTGTCGAAGGTGTCGAGGTACTCGGGCTTGGGCGAGGTGAACGCGTGGTGCACCGCGGTCCACGCCGAGTGGCCGAGGGCCACGTCCCCACTGGCGGTCGCGTCGGCCGCGGGCTCGAACAGCGGGGCGTCGACGACCCACACGAACGCCCACGCGTTCGGATCGATCAGATCGAGCTTGCGGGCGATCTCGCCGCGCGCGGCACCGAGCAGCGCCCGCATCGGCTTGGTGGGGCCGGCGGCGAAGAAGATGCAGTCGCCGGGGTCGGCGCCCACGTGCGCGGCGAGCCCGGCGCGTTCGGCGTCGGTGAGGTTCTTGGCGACCGGGCCGCTCAACGTGCCGTCCTCGCCGACGAGCACGTATGCGAGGCCCTTGGCGCCGCGCTGCTTGGCCCATTCCTGCCAGGCGTCGAGCTGACGACGCGGCTGGCTCGCGCCGCCGGGCATGACGACGGCACCGACGTACTCCGCCTGGAAGACACGGAAGGTGGTGTCCTTGAAGAATTCCTTGCACTCGACGAGTTCGATGCCGAAACGCAGATCCGGCTTGTCGGTGCCGAAACGGCGCATGGCTTCGGCGTAGGTCATGCGCGGGATCGGGGTCTCGAGTTCGTAGCCCACCAGACGCCACAGCGCGTGCAGCACCTCCTCGGCGAGGAGGATCACGTCGTCCTGGCTCACGAACGCCATCTCGATGTCGAGCTGGGTGAACTCGGGCTGACGGTCGGCGCGGAAGTCCTCGTCGCGGTAGCAGCGCGCGATCTGGTAGTAGCGCTCGATGCCACCGACCATGAGCAACTGCTTGAACAGCTGCGGGGACTGCGGCAGGGCGTAGAAGTTGCCGGGCTGCAGGCGTGCGGGCACCAGGAAGTCGCGGGCGCCTTCCGGTGTCGAGCGGGTGAGGGTCGGGGTTTCGACCTCGACGAACTCGTGGTGGGCGAGCACGGCGCGGGCCGCAGCGTTGACCTTGCTGCGCAACCGGATGGTCTTGCCGGGCTTCTCGCGGCGCAGATCCAGGTAGCGGTACTTCAGGCGGGCTTCCTCACCGGCCTGGTCGTCGAGCTGGAACGGCAGCGGGGCCGACTCGTTGAGGACGACGAGTTCGGAGGCGTCGACCTCGATCGCGCCGGTCGGGATCTCGAAGTTCTGGTTGCCCTCGGGGCGGACCTCCACCTTGCCGGTGATCCGGACGCAGTACTCCGCGCGGAGCCGGTGCGCCTGCTCGAGGACCCCGGCACTACGGAAGACCACCTGCGAGACACCCGACGCGTCGCGCAGGTCGATGAAGATGACCCCGCCGTGATCGCGTCGCCGGGCAACCCATCCGGTGAGGGTGACAGTCTGCTCGGCGTGCTCGGCTCGCAACGAGCCGGCGAGATGGGTGCGCAGCACGGAATTCCTTTCGAAACGATCAGCGACGGGTTCGTCGGCTGTAATCCTACGAAAGACACGATCGGCCTGAGCGCACCCGTACCGAATAGTTCGTGCCAAGCTTGTCCGGGTCCGACGAACACGGGAGAAAGCGGCGGCGATGACGTTCAGAGAAGGTGCACGCATGGATGCGGGCCGTGTCCGTACCGGCGGTGGTGGGCGCGGTGGGAAGCTCGCTCTCGGTGGCGGGGCCGGTGGCCTGATCGTCATCATCCTGGCATTGCTGTTCGGCGGAGATCCGTCCTCGCTGCTCGGATCGGGAGTGCCCGACACGTCCGGCGATCCGCAGGCGGAGAGCGCACTCGAGGAGTGCGAGATCGGTGGTGCCACCGCCAACGAGAACGTCGACTGCCGGGTGCTCTACACCGTCGGGTCGCTGGACTCGGTGTGGGAGCAGCAGTTCGCGACCCAGACCGGTGTGGCCTACGTGCAGCCGGAGGTCGCGATCTTCACGTCGGCCACGTCGACGGGCTGCGGTAACGCCACCAGCGACATCGGGCCGTTCTACTGCCCGGCGGATCGGACCGCCTACTTCGACACCAGCTTCTTCGACGAACTCGAGACCCGGTTCGGCGCCAGCGGCGGTCCGCTCGCGCAGGAATACGTCGTCGCGCACGAGTTCGGCCACCATCTGCAGAACCAGCTCGGCGATCTCGGACGTGCGCAGGCCGATCCGCGCGGTCCCGAATCCGGCGCCGTCCGTACCGAACTGCAGGCCGACTGCTACGCCGGAGTATGGGCCTATCACGCCGACAAGCTGCCCGAGCCGACCACCGGCGAACCCTTCCTCGTGCCCCTGACCGACACCGACATCCGCGACGCACTCTCCGCCGCATCCGCCGTCGGCGACGACCGGATCCAGCGGGCCGCCACCGGTCGGGTGAACCCGGAGGGCTGGACGCACGGCTCGTCCGAGCAGCGCCAGGCCTGGTTCCTGGCGGGATACCGCACCGGCCGGGTCGACGCGTGCGACACCTACTCGGCGCGCGATCTCGACAACCC
>NZ_AJVB01000319.1:0-4368 GCF_000278445.1 Rhodococcus sp. R1101 | reverse complement strand
TTCGGTCCCGACACCGCCGTGACCATCGGTGTCGTGCCGCCACTGCTGACGATCGCCCAGGCCGCCGACGTCCTCGGCTGTTCCCGCCGTTACGTGGCCCACCTGGTGGACACGGGCGCGCTCGCCGCCGACTTCCACGGCCTGCACCGGCGCGTGTCGCGCTCCGACGTCCGCGAACTCGCGATCCAGCAGGCGGAGGTGGTCACGACGGTCCTCGACGGTCTCGCCGACCTCACCCGTCGCGAGGGCCTGTACGACCCGTTCTGACAGTACTGTGCGACCCGTGACGACAATATGGACGGGCCCACGATCCGACGAAGGGTGACGATGCCGGTTCGAGTGGTACTCGGTGCGACGATGCTTTCCCGTCCCCGGCTGCGTGATGTGGCGCTCGCCCTGGCCGAAGAGGGCCTGTATCAACCCTTCTGGAGCGACGGAATCCTCGCGGAGGTGGACCGCCTGCTCCCGCGGGAGCTGTTGCGCCCCGCCCGCGACTTCCTCTTCGCCGAACTCGACCGCGCCTTCCCCGATGCCCGCGTGGTCTGGCCCACCACCGTCCTGCGCGAGGTACCGCACGTGACGGGCCCGCGGGAAGCGCACGTGACGTCGGTGGCGTTGCTGTGCCACGCCGACGCCGTGATCACCGCCGACCCCGAGCTCACCGGGGCGCTGGAACGGTCGGGCATCGAAGCGTGGACTCCCGACGCGTTCGTCACCTTCGCACTCGACGCGGATCCCGCCCGCACCCGCACAGCCCTGCTGAGGATGGTGCGACGTCGCTGGCTCACCGACGACGTCCGGCGCGAGGCGGGCGACGACGAACTGCTCGCCGGGCTGGCCGGCTGGGCGGTCCGTGAGCTCGGTGCCAACAGCGCCGACCTGCTCGCGCCCCGGCGCGGTGATCCTCCTCGCGCCCCGGCGCGGTGACGCACGAGGGGACAGCGGAATAGACTCGACAAGGTTCTCGTCCCACACTCAGGAGCGCCTTCCTTGTCTGCTGTGCCCCCGGCCGCTGTCCCACTGTCCGGATTGGCGCGGATCGCGCTGGCCGACCACCGACTGAGCAGGATCGGCGATCTCGCCGGTTCCGCCGAACAGGAGATCGTCGCACCGCCCTCCGCCCGGCCGTTCGTCGCGGCGGCGCTGGCCGAGAAGACGCCTCTGCTCGTGGTCACCGCCACCGGACGCGAGGCCGACGATCTCACCGCCGAACTCACCGAGATGCTCGGCGACTCGGTCGCACAGTTCCCCTCGTGGGAGACCCTGCCGCACGAGCGCCTGTCGCCGAGCGCCGACACTGTGGGCCGTCGCCTGCACCTCCTGCGTCGCCTCGCCCGTCCCGATGATCGCGACCTCGGACCCGAACTCGGGGTCGTGGTCGCCACCGTGCGGTCGCTGGTGCAGCCGATGGCACCCGGACTCGGCGAGATCGATCCCGTCACCCTGCGGGTCGGCGCCGAACACGACTTCGAGGAGCTCGTCGAGCGACTCGTCGAACTCGCCTACACCCGGGTCGACATGGTCGGCAAGCGCGGCGAGTTCGCGGTGCGCGGTGGCATTCTCGACATCTTCCCCCCGACCGCCGACCATCCGGTCCGCGTCGAATTCTGGGGCGACGAGGTCACCGAACTGCGATGTTTCTCCGTCGCCGACCAGCGGTCGATCACCGAGGTCGACGTGCCGGTGCTCATCGCGCCGCCGTGCCGCGAACTGCTGCTCACCGAGGAGGTCAAGGCCCGGGCCGCGCAGCTCGCCCAGGACAACCCGGCCGACGCGGCGCTCGTCGAGATGCTCGACAAGATGGCCGGGGGCATTCCCGTCGAGGGCATGGAAGCGTTGCTGCCGGTGCTGCAGTCCGGCGAGCTGCAGTTGCTCACCGACGTTCTGCCCGCCGGCGCGCACGTGCTGATCTGCGATCCGGAGAAGGTCCGCACCCGGGCGAGCGATCTCGCCCGCACCGGGCAGGAGTTCCTCGAGGCGTCGTGGACGGCAGCCTCGCTCGGTGGTGCGGTGCCGCTCGACACCTCGAATCTCAACGGAGTGGACGGGAAGAAACTCGATCTCGGCGAGTCGGCCTACCGATCGCTGCGCCAGGTGCGCGAGGCCGCGCAGGCGGCAGGGACACCGTGGTGGACGCTGAGCCCGCTCGCCTCGGGCTCCGAGAGCGAGATCGTCCTCGATGTACAGCCGGCACCCGAGGTGCGCGGTTCCGAGGACCTGTTGTCGATGCTGTTCGTGAACCTGCGCGCGCACGTCACCGCCGGTGGGCGTGCGGTGATCGTCGTTGCCGGCACGGGTACCGGGCAGCGCGTCCTCGAGCGGCTGAAGGAGAACGAGGTCCCCGCCGCGAAACTCGAGCCCGGCTCCGAACCGGTGCGCGGGCAGGTCGGTGTCATGCGCGGCTGTCTGCACGAGGGCGTGGTGCTTCCCGGCAACGACGACAATGTGGTGCCGGGCCTGGTCGTCGTCACCGAAGCCGACCTCACCGGCAACCGTGTCGTCACCGAGGGACGCAAGACGCCCGTCAAGCGCCGCAACCAGGTCGACCCGCTCGCCCTGAACGCCGGCGATTTCGTCGTCCACGACCAGCACGGCATCGGCAAGTTCGTCGAGATGGTCGAACGGACCGTCGGTGGCGCCCGCCGCGAATATCTCGTCATCGAGTACGCACCCGGTAAGCGCGGCCAGCCCGGCGACAAGCTGTTCGTTCCGATGGAGCAGCTCGACCAGCTCTCCCGTTACGTCGGTGGCGAACTGCCGTCCGTCAGCAAGCTCGGCGGATCCGACTGGGCCAACACCAAACGCAAGGCCCGCAAGGCGGTTCGGGAGATCGCCGGCGAACTCGTGCGGTTGTACGCGGCGCGGCAGGCCTCACCCGGCCACGCCTTCGCGCCCGACTCGCCGTGGCAGAAGGAGATGGAGGACGCCTTCCCCTTCACCGAGACGCAAGACCAGCTCACGGTGATCTCCGAGGTCAAGGCCGACATGGAGAAGCCGGTACCGATGGACCGCGTCGTGATCGGCGACGTCGGCTACGGCAAGACCGAGATCGCCGTGCGCGCGGCGTTCAAGGCTGTGCAGGACGGCAAGCAGGTCGCGGTGCTCGTCCCCACGACTCTGCTCGCGCAGCAGCATCTGCAGACCTTCACCGAGCGGATGGCGGCCTTCCCCGTGACGGTCAAGGGATTGAGCCGGTTCACCGACGCGGCCGAGTCGCGCGCGATCATCGAGGGCATGGCCGACGGCACCGTCGACATCGTCGTCGGCACCCACCGCCTGCTGCAGACCGGCGTCCGCTGGAAGGACCTCGGTCTCGTGGTCGTCGACGAGGAACAGCGTTTCGGCGTCGAGCACAAGGAACACATCAAGGCGCTGCGCACCCACGTCGACGTGCTCACGATGTCGGCCACGCCGATCCCTCGCACCCTCGAGATGAGTATGGCCGGGATCCGCGAGATGTCGACCATCCTCACTCCGCCCGAGGAACGGCATCCGATCCTCACCTATGTGGGCGCGTACAACGACAAGCAGGTCGCTGCGGCCATCCGGCGAGAGTTGTTGCGTGACGGTCAGGTCTTCTACGTCCACAACCGGGTGAGCTCGATCGACAAGGCGGCCAAGCGGCTTCGCGACCTCGTTCCGGAGGCGCGGGTCGCGGTGGCGCACGGGCAGATGAACGAGGACACACTCGAGAAGACGGTGCAAGGTTTCTGGCAGCGCGAGTTCGACGTGCTGGTGTGCACCACGATCGTCGAGACCGGTCTCGACATCTCCAATGCCAACACCCTCATCGTCGAACGGGCGGATGCGCTCGGCCTGTCGCAGTTGCACCAGTTGCGCGGACGTGTCGGGCGTTCGCGGGAGCGCGGCTACGCGTACTTCCTGTACCCGGCGGAGAAGCCGCTGACGGAGACGGCCTACGACCGGCTCGCCACTATCTCGCAGAACTCCGATCTCGGCGCGGGTATGGCCGTCGCCATGAAGGATCTCGAGATCCGCGGTGCCGGAAACGTTCTCGGCGGTGAGCAGTCCGGTCACGTCGCGGGTGTGGGCTTCGACCTGTACGTGCGGCTCGTCGGTGAGGCCGTCGAGGCATACAGGGCAGCGGCCGACGGCCGGACCGTCACCACCGACGAAGCGCCCAAGGAGGTGCGGATCGACCTTCCCGTCGACGCGCACATCCCTGCCGACTACGTCGCGTCCGATCGGTTGCGTCTCGAGGCGTACCGCAAGCTCGCGGCCGCGAACGACGATGCGGCGATCGCCACGGTCGTCCACGAACTCGTCGACCGGTACGGCCCGCTGCCCGAGGAGGTTCAGCGGCTCGTGTCCGTCGGCAGGCTCCGGCTGCTGTGCCGCGAGTACGGC
>NZ_AJVB01000318.1:0-4377 GCF_000278445.1 Rhodococcus sp. R1101 | reverse complement strand
GCACGTGCTTCCCGGACCACGTCGAGCGGTGGCAGCCGATGCTCGAACGGATGATGCCCGACCTGCACCTGGACGCCGAGACGACCTCACGCGCCGAACCGGGTTCCGCCCGCGCTACAGCGGCGGCGAGAAACGGTTCGGCGCGCAAGGATTTCGAGGAGCGGTGAGTTCTCCGCTCAGACTGTCTGCAGGAACGGGTAGTCGGTGTACCCCTCGGCTCCGGACGCGTAGAACAGTTCGGGACGCGGCGGGTTCTCCGGCTGTCCGTCCCGCCACCGCTCGGCCAGGTCGGGATTGGCGAGCACCGCGCGACCGACCGCCACGGCGTCGGCGTGCGAATCCTCGATCAGCTGCACGGCTTCGTCACGGGTCGTCGGCGAACCGAATCCGCTGTTGGCGATCACTTTGCCGCCGAATCGGTTCCGCAGTTCCTGCACCAGATCTCCGGTCGGCTCCTTGTGCAGGACGGACAGATACGCCAAACCGAGGGGCTGCAGGGCGTCGACCAGAGCGCCGTAGACGGCGTGGACGTCGTCGCGGTCCGTCTCGACCGCGTCCTGGATGTTGTGTTCGGGGGAGATCCGCAGTCCGACGCGTCCGGCACCGACGGCGTCCGACACGGCCGTGACGACCTCGACGACCAGCCGGATCCGGTTCTCCACCGAACCGCCGTATCGATCGGCCCGCACGTTGGAGGCGGGAGAGAGGAATTCGTGCAACAGATAGCCGTTGGCACTGTGGACCTCGACGCCGTCGAGTCCGGCGTCGATCGCTCGGCGGGCCGATGCGACGAAGTCGTCGACGACGGAAGGGATCTCGTCGGTGGTCAGTGCGTGGGGCACGGGGTAGGGCTGCTTACCCTGTTCGGTGTGCACCTGGCCGTCGATCGCGAGGGCGCTCGGCGCGACGACGCGTCGACCACCGTTCACAGCGGGATGCGTGACGCGGCCGCCGTGCATCAACTGCACCACGATGCGGCCGCCACGGTCGTGCACGGCCTCCGCCACGCGGCGCCAACCGGCGACCTGCTCGTCGGTGACGATTCCGGGCTGGCCGACGAAGGCCTGGGATTCGAAGTTCACATAGGTTCCCTCGGCGATGATCAGGCCGACACTCGCCCGCTGACGGTAGTGCTCGACGATCAGATCTCCGGGTACGCCGGCCGAACCACCACGCAGGCGGGTCAGCGGGGCCATGACGATACGGTTCGCGAGTTCGAGGTCTCCGAGAGCTACCGGTGTGAACAAGTCCATGGGTGGCGCAACCGCTCGCGTCCCGGCGACATTCCGATGCCGATCCGATTGTGAGGGGGGTCATACCGTGTCGGGAGATGGTGAATCCGGTCTTTCGGCACCTGCGAGCAGGCGATTCGACCACTCCGCGAGGTGCTCGACGAACTCCGGGGGAGATGCGCCGAGCAACCGGCCACCGGACATGCCCACGGCGAAGACCGCCCAGTCCATGCTGTCGGCGTCCACCTCGATCCGGCACCGGTCGGCGTCGATCGCGATCACCTCGGCCCACTGGCCGATCCGTCGGCGCACCTCGTGCTCGGAGGCCGCCAGCTCGGCGCTGACCTTCACGTGGGAGCGCCCGCGGATTCCGGCTTCGACGAAGGCAGCGGCATTGCCGCCGGGCAGGTCACGTTGGCGAAAGCGCATCCCGGTGGCGGCGGCCTCGGTCATCCGGTCGAGCCGGAAGCTGCGCCAGTCGCTGCGGTCGAGGTCGTACCCGACCAGATACCAGCGTCGCCCGAGAGACACGAGCTGGCGAGGTTCGACGCGTCGGCTCGTCGCGGTCCCGTCGGCCGCGGTGTAGTCGAACACGATGCGTTCGTCGTCGCGGCACGCGCGCGCGACGGTGACCAGTTGCTGCGAATCGGTCGCGCGTGTCGCCCACGGCGTGTCGGCGGAGACCGTCGCCGCGTCCAGTGCCTCGACCTGGCGCCGCAGTCGCGGCGGCATCACCTGGATGACCTTGGCGAGCGCGCGTACGGAGATCTCGGCGATCCCGGTGATCGAGGTCTGGGCCGCGGTGAGTAGACCGACAGCGAGCGCGACCGCTTCGTCGTCGTCGAGGGCCAGGGGAGGCAGCGACGCGCCCGGCGCGAGCTGATATCCGCCGCCGACTCCGCGATCCGACCGCACCGGGTAGCCGAGATCGCGGAGCCGCTCGATATCGCGGCGCAGGGTGCGCAGCGAGACGCCCATCCGCTCGGCGAGGTCGGCGCCGAGCCAGTAGCGGTGGGTCTGCAGCAGCGACAGAAGTCGCAGCGTGCGGGAGCTCGTGTCGGACATGGTCGCATTCTTCCGCACCTTCGGAGCAATAAGTGACAGGAACTGGCACCAATAGCTCGTAGCGTAGTTCTCACCGAACCACGACGACGAGGAGCACCCGATGACCGAGACCACCACCACCGAGAACGTCACGCCGAGGCTCGACCAGGAACGCCGCGATGTGTTGTCGAGCCTGGCCCACGCGCGGCATTTCCTGCGGTTCACTGCCCGCGATCTCACAACCGATCAGGCGTCCCAACGAACCACTGTGAGCGCCTTGACGATCGGTGGCCTCATCAAGCACGTCACCGAGGTCGAGAGAGGATGGGCGGATTTCCTTGTGGTCGGCGCCGACTACATCGAGAAGGATTTCACCGAGTGGACCGAGGAAGATTTCGCCGAGCGCGAGAAGGACTTCCAGCTGCAGCCGGGGGAGACCCTCGAAGGAGCGCTGCGCGCCTACGACGAGGTGGCGGCGAGGACGGACGAGCTGGTGCGGACACTGCCGTCGCTGGACGTGATCCATGAACTTCCGAAGGCGCCGTGGAACATCGAGGAGACATGGTCGGTGCGCCGCGCGTTGCTGCACATCGTCGCGGAGACGACACAGCACGCCGGTCATGCCGACATCATCCGTGAATCCCTCGACGGCGCGAAATCGATGGGATGAGCCGGTCGTCGCGCTAGCGCCGGCCGGTGTCCCGCATCAACTCGGCGAGTTCGGTGCGGTCGGACACGTCGAGTTTGGTGCACGCCCGGTAGATGTGGCCCTCGACGGTGCGAACGGACACCACGAGACGGTCGGCGATCTGCCGGTTCGACAGTCCGGCGGTGACCATGGCGGCGATCTCCCGTTCCCGGCTGGTCAGGGGGAGCGGGCGGGCCGCTTCGTCCAGTGCCGGCGACGTGGCGTTGTCGCATCGCACGGCCAGCGCCGCGGCTGTGGCCGCGGACTCGATCGACCGCCGGGTGTCTCCCCGATCGCGGTAGGCGAGGGCGGCCCGAGCATGGGCGTCGGCCGCGTCGGCGAGCGCGCCGAGTGCCTCGAAGTCGATCGCCGCTGCGGACAGTCCCCGGCCGTCGCCGTCCGCGGCCGCGGACGCATGGGCGGCGATGACCGCGACGAAGCGCCCGTCGCACTGTTCGGCCAGAACCGAGAGCCGTTCTGCTGTCGTGTGGTCCCCGAACCGAGTGGCGGCGTGCAGGGCGACGGCCTCGATGCCGAACTGATCGTTCCGGGCCGCGGTCTCCGCCGCGGTTCGGGCGAGGCCGACCGCGTTCGTGGTCTCGCCGCGCGCCGCGGCGAGCCATGCCTCCGCGATCCGGAGTTGCGGTTCGAAGACGGCGACGTGCCGTCCGCTCCGCGATGTGGCCTGTGCCAGCGCGTCGTCCGCGTCGTTGACACGACCGAGTACGGCATAGCCCTGTGTGAGGGCGATGTACGCCGGCACGTTCCAGGAGACGGCGGCGGCGCGGTCGTCCACCTGGAGCGCGGCGACGGCCTGCTCGAGACGGTGCACGGCGTGGACGAACCTCCCTCGCGTCGTGTCGACGACGCCGCGCAGGATGTTCGCCAGGCCCCAGGCGAGATACTGCCCTGTCGACGTGACGGTTCCGCGGGCGTCGGCGGGACCGCGCATCGCGCTGTGCCGGTAGGTCTCGGCCCGCCGCTCGGCCTCGTCGAGATTCCCGGTGAGGAGCAACGCGAGGACCTCACCCAGACCGGCGGGATAGCGCAGCAGACCGTCGACCTGATGGGCGATCGCTGCACAGCGCGCCGCCATCGCGGGGACCTCGTGACCGCGTCCCATCACCGCGAGCGCCAGACCGCCGCCGAAGAAGGCCCACTCGATCGCCCAGGGGAGTGCAGGTTCGGTGGCGAGGGTGCGATGCGCCAGGGTGAGCGCGTCGTGTGGGCGGCCCTCGTACACCGCACACCCGCAGTCGATCGCGTCGATCACCGGACGGAGGTGCGGGCGGGTGACCAGTTCGCGGAGGGTGGCGAGCACCTGCTGGGCCTCCGCGGCGTTGCCCATTCCCCAGAACAGATTGGAGATGCGTGTCGTGCCCCACCGCACGAGTTCGCTCTCGTCGAGGGTGC
>NZ_AJVB01000317.1:0-4380 GCF_000278445.1 Rhodococcus sp. R1101 | reverse complement strand
GCCCTCGCTGATCATGCGATAGAGGTCGTCGGCGCATTCGAGATAGGCCGTTTCGAGAGCGCTGGCCGACCGCCGCGACACGCGCGCGGCATCACGACTGAGCACCGCGACGACCCGGCCGTCCCAGCGCACGGGCACGGCCTGCCGGATGTTGATCCCGGCGCCCGGGGACGACTTGACGTCGACGATCGCGCCGGTCTCGAAAGCCTCACGCACGTAGGGATGTTCGTTGTCGGAGACGAGGGTGCCGACAGCGTCCTCCGGAATGACCGTGGACGCGGTGGTGGGCCGGCACTGCGCGACGCACACGATTCCGGACGGCGCGGCATCGACCCAGAGGAGAACGTCGGCGAACGACAGGTCGGCGAGCAACTGCCACTCGCCCACGACCCGCTGCAGGTGATCGACGGCCGCACCCGGAAGATCGGTGTACCTCGCGAGCAACGAGCTGAGTGTGGACACGGGAACCGCTTTCGTACTCAGGAGATATCCGTCGTCAGGAGATGACGGCGATGAGGTCGCCCTGCTGGATGACGTCCCCGACCGTGACGCCCACGGAGGTCACCGTGCCGGCCGTCTCGGCAAGCACCGGAATCTCCATCTTCATCGACTCGAGGATCACCAGCGTGTCGCCCTCGGCCACCACGTCACCCTCTCGCACGACGACCTCGAACACGGTCGATACCATCTCCGCGCGTACGTCTTCCGCCATCGAACACCTCGTTTCACACTCCGGCGGCGGACCTGCCGACAGGACCACTCGACCGCACGTGAAACACTGTAATGAACGAGAAAGGAGATCCCACCATGGGTAAGCGAGGTCGCAAGAAGCGCAGCCGCAAGGGTAACGCCGCCAACCACGGCAAGCGTCCCAACGCCTGAGACGCGAACAGGGGCCGGAAAGCAGCAGCTTTCCGGCCCCTGTCACGTTCGGACCTGTCACGTGCGGCGCCGTCCCGAACGGGAGCCCGTGCGCCGTCCCGCTACGACTCGGTGATGTCGGTTTCGGTGATCACCACGGTGCGGCGGATCTGCAGCATCAGCCGTTCCCGCAGCCCCTCGGGGGCGTGTTCGCCGCCGCACTTGCGACCGAGCAGCGACTTGATCTTCTCCTCGATCCCGTAGGCCTCGAGACACGTGCCGCACTCGTCGAGGTGCCGTTGCAGCTTCTCCCGGGAACCGGCGTCGCACTCGGAGTCGAGCAGCAGATAGACGTCCGCGATCACCGCCGAGCAGTCGAGTCGATCGAAGTCGGGTTCGCTCACTGCGCTGCTCCCTTTCCGCTCTCGGCCGGATCCGTCGTTCCGGTTGCCGCGTCCACGGCCTTCCCCCGCATGAATCCACGATCGCGCGCCACGTCGGCCAGCAGGCCGCGCAGCTGCTTGCGTCCCCGGTGCAGTCTCGACATCACGGTGCCGATCGGCGTGCCCATGATCTCTGCGATCTCCTTGTAGGGGAATCCTTCGACATCGGCGTAGTAGACGGCCATGCGGAACTCCTCGGGAAGTTCCTGCAACGCCGCCTTGATGTCGTCGTCGGGAAGCGCGTCGAGCGCCTCGACCTCGGCGGACCGCAGGCCGGTGGACGAATGCTCGGCCGTGGCGGCGAGTTGCCAGTCGGTGATCTCGTCGGTCGGATACTGCGCGGGCTGCCGCTGCCGCTTCCGGTACGAGTTGATGTAGGTGTTGGTGAGGATCCGGTACAGCCACGCCTTGAGGTTGGTTCCCTCCCGGAACGACCGGAAGGCGGAGAACGCCTTGATGTACGTCTCCTGCACCAGATCTTCGGCGTCGGAGGGGTTGCGGGTCATCCGCAGCGCAGCGCCGTAGAGCTGATCGAGCAGGGGAAGCGCATCCCGCTCGAACCGCTCCGTCAGTTCTTCCACAGACTCCTCGACCACACCGATCCCTTCATCGACGCCTGTCGAGAAGGCTACCGGTACGACGGCGTCCGGATCGGGGGGACGCCGGACGGCGTCCGGTCGAGGCGGGCACAGCACTGCCACGAATTCTCCGATCGTCGGGTGTCGGGTGGCCGGTGGACCCACCCGTCGGAATGCAACGCCGCACCCACTGCGCTTGTTCCCCACCTCCGGTTTTCTAAAGTGATCGGATGGCCTCGACATCCACTCCCGCGACGGTGTTGCTGAACCGCGAGAAGGTCGCGCACCGGGTCCACGAGTACGCACACGATCCGAGGGCCGCGTCCTTCGGCGCCGAGGCCGTCGAGGAACTCGGCGAGCGCCTCGGGGTCTCCCCCGAGCAGATCTTCAAGACGCTGGTGGTGTCGCCGGCGGACGGCAAGCTCGCCGTCGCGGTGATCCCGGTACCGGCGACGCTGTCGCTCAAGGCCGTGGCAGGGGCGCTGGGCGGCGGCAAGGCCGTGATGGCCGATCACACCGCCGCCGAACGCGCGACCGGCTACGTCGTCGGCGGCATCTCACCCCTCGGGCAGCGCAGGCGTCTACGCACCGTGATCGACGCCTCGGCAGAGGAGTGGGACCGCGTGCTGTGCAGTGCGGGCCGGCGCGGGCTCGAGATCGAACTGGATCCGCACGATCTGATCCGGCTGACCGGCGCGGTCGTGGCACCGATCACGGCCGGTCCGTAGGGCCCGTCCGCTCCAGCGGCGCGCCTACAACAGCACCATCTGATCGCCGGCGCCGTCGTCGGGTTGCAGCAGTTCGGGACCATTGTTGCGGATGCTGTTGACCTTCGCGGACACGCGGCGGATCTCGATCGCCGAGATCGCCTCGACGCTCGGCACGATCAGCTCCGGGTGACCGAGGCTGTCGGGATCGAGCCACGCGTCCCATCGCTCCGGCGGAAGGATCAGCGGCATCCGCTCGTGCACGTTGCCGAGTTGCTCGACCGACTGCGCGGTGAGGATCGCCGTGCTCGACAACGGGGGCGCCTTCGGGTTCCGCGGGTCGCGCCATTCGGCCCACAGTCCGGCCATGCAGACCCGCGATCCGTCGGCGGGCGACATGAAATACGGAACCTTGCGGGGCTTGCCGTCCGGTGCCGGCTCGACCTGCCATTCGTACCAGCCGTCCATCGGGACGAGACACCGCTTGCGGCGCAGCGACCGGGCGAAGCTCGGCTTGGTGGCGACCGATTCGGATCGAGCGTTGATCAGCGGAGCGGACCGTCCGATCTCCTCGGCGAACGGAGGCACGAGGCCCCAGCGCATGCGGCGGAGACGACGACGGACCGGGCCGTCGGGATCCTCACCGTCGTGCCTGGCGACGACGGTGAGCACCTCGCTGGTCGGCGCGACGTTGTAGTCGGGTCCCCGGCCCTCCCCGCCGGTGTCGTCGCCGGTCTCGTCGAGTGCGTCGAGTTCGACGGCGAGCATCGCCGGGTCGGCCGTGGAGACATACCTTCCGCACATGCCGTCGAGTGTGGCATCGGGGGGTGACGGAACCGACACCGGCGCACACGGGTGGGCGAGGGTGCCCGCGCCGGTCCGGATGGGCGAAGATGGTCGGGTGAGTCTGTGGAGAGCACCCCGCGCCGTGTCCCCGGTTCGAGCGTCGGTGACGCTGCCGGGATCGAAGTCGATCACCAACCGTGCCCTGATCCTGGCCGCACTCGCCGACGGGCCGTCCACCGTGACCGGCGCGCTGCGCAGCCGCGACACCGATCTGATGATCGGAGCCCTGCGCACGCTCGGCACGACCGTCACCGAGCGGGACGGCGGCACCACCCTCGACGTGACCCCCGGGCCGCTACGCGGAGGCGACGTCGCGTGCGGACTGGCCGGCACCGTCATGCGATTCGTGCCGCCGCTGGCGGCGCTGGCCGACAGCGACGTGCGATTCGACGGCGACGAACAGGCACGCGTCCGCCCGATGAGCACCGTGCTCGACGCGTTGCGCGCTCTCGGCGCCGACATCGACGGCGACCGGCTCCCCTTCACCGTGCACGGTCACGGGAGCCTCGGGGGTGGTGCGGTGACGATCGACGCGTCGGCCTCGTCGCAGTTCGTCTCGGGTCTGCTCCTCTCGGGCGCCGCCTTCGACGAGGGCGTGGTGGTGCACCACGACGGCAAGCCGGTGCCGTCCATGCCGCACATCGAGATGACCGTCGAGATGCTCCGGGCGGCCGGAGTCCCCGTCGACACGTCCGAGGCGAACATCTGGCGGGTGCCGCCGTCGACGATCGAGGCACTCGACGTCACCGTCGAACCGGACCTGTCGAACGCCACCCCCTTCCTGGCGGCCGCGGCCGTCACCGGCGGTGTCGTCTCGGTACCGCTGTGGCCGGAGTCGACGACGCAGGCCGGTGACGCGATCCGCGGGATCCTCGAGCAGATGGGCGCGGAGGTGTCGTGGGCCGACGGGACGCTCACCGTGCGAGGCCCTCACGAGCTGACAGG
>NZ_AJVB01000316.1:0-4379 GCF_000278445.1 Rhodococcus sp. R1101 | reverse complement strand
AAGATCGTCGGTCCGCTGCTACCCCCGACGACCCACCTGCCCTGCCCTGGCCGGGTTCGTGCACGCACCACGACCCGGTCGATGTCGCTCATGCCCGCGTCCGGCGAGGCCGGCACGGTTCGTGATCCATGTTAGGCGGCTGCCAGCGCCTGCGCGGCGGGTGCAGGAATCACCATCCGTGGCTCCTGCGCGAGCAAGCCGGGCTCGGGGCCGTCGGGCCGATCGGCGGAGATCGTCTCGGATGCGGTGCTCTCCATGCCCGCGCGACGGTCGAGTCCGTCCGCCAGCAGACCACTCACGTCGAACAGCACGTCGGAGAGCGGGACATCCAATGCGTCGCAGATGGCCGCGAGCAGTTCGCTCGAGGCCTCCTTCCTGCCGCGCTCGATCTCCGAGAGGTAACCGAGGCTGACCCGGGCGCTGCTGGAGACTTCGCGCAGGGTGCGGCTCTGCGAAACACGGGTGCGCCGAAGGCTGTCACCGAGTGCCTCACGCAACAACAGCGCCATCCCATCCTCCTTCGTCCGTCGTGCCGACACCTCGACAACGCACGACGACGCTGCGAGGTTCCCGCGGATCGATCGGACCTCGATACTGCGGTGTCCAGACATTACAACGCCCACGGCCGTCGCAGACGAGCGAGTGGTCCCGACACAGCGGTGTCGACCGTCCCGAGCCGGATACGGCACCGGTCGCCGCACGAGTCGGTCCACCTGTACGCCGGCCCGTGGGGCGACCACGAGGGGTCGCCCGGATTCACCGGGCGTCCTCACCCACCGCGCGGCCGTCGTCCGGAGTGTCCTCCGCAGGGGTGTTCCCGCCATCGCCGGTCTCCACACGTGTGGTCTCGCTCCGGCGTACTCCGGTGCGCAGGCGGATGGCCTGGACGACGTAGTCGAGACCGGTCACCACCGTCAGCGCGACCGCCAGGATCATCAGGCCGATCGCCACCGGTTCCACCGAGTCGGGCAGGGGCAGCAGGTAGAGGCCGATGGCGAGCGTCTGCACCAGGGTCTTGGCCTTACCGCCGCGACTCGCCGGGATCACGGCGTGGCGGAGTACCGCGAAACGCAGCGCGGTGATCCCCAGCTCCCGGGCGGCGATGATTCCTGTGACCCACCACGACAGGTCGCCGAGCATCGACAGTCCGACGAGCGCCGCGCCGATGAGGGCCTTGTCGGCGATGGGGTCGGCGAGTTTACCGAAATCGGTGACGAGACCGTGTTTCCGCGCGAGTTGACCGTCGATCCGGTCGGTGATCGCGGCGATCGCGAAGACTCCGGTCGCCGCGAGCCTCCACGCGGTGTCGTGCCCGTCGCCGACGAAGAGCAGCACCAGGAAGATCGGTACCAATGCGATCCGGCCCACCGTCAGGATGTTGGCGATGTTCCACAACGGCACCGGATCGTGCGGGCTCCCGGCGTGTGGTCCTGGTGCGGCGCCGCTCCCGCCCGACGCGGTGACATGCTGGCGGGGCGTGCTCATGTGCCCCACAATATCGGTAGCCGCACGCGCTACTGTTCACCGCATGACGACTGCGCCGACGAACCACGAATCGAACGATCGAATGGTCGTGCGGCGCGCCCGAACCTCCGACGTGCCCGAGATCAAGCGGCTCATCGACATCTACGCGGGCCGGATCCTGCTCGAGAAGAATCTGGTGACCTTGTACGAGGCCGTCCAGGAGTTCGTGGGTGGCCGAACTCGGGGGGCGGGTCGTCGGGTGCGGGGCCCTGCACGTGCTGTGGTCGGATCTCGGGGAGGTACGCACCGTCGCCGTCGACCCGTCCGTCAAGGGCCACGGCGCGGGTCACCTGATCGTCGCGCGCCTGATCGAGGTCGCCCGCGAGCTCGAGCTGGAACGACTGTTCGTGCTCACCTTCGAGGTGGAATTCTTTGCGCGGCACGGTTTCGCGGAGATCCAGGGGACTCCGGTGACGGCCGAGGTCTATGCGGAGATGTGCCGGTCGTACGATACGGGCGTCGCGGAGTTCCTGGACCTGAGCTATGTGAAACCGAACACGCTCGGGAACACCCGGATGCTCCTCACCCTCTGATCGAGATCACGAAAGCGAGGCCCGATGGCCCTGTTCGCCGTCGAGTACACCTATTCGGATGCGACCGCCGCGGCGCGCGACGAACACCGCCCGAAGCACCGCGCATGGCTCGGTGCTCTCGTGGAGCAGGGCGTCGTGCGTGCGACCGGTCCGTGGGCGGACGGGTCGGGTGCGCTCATCCTCGTCGACGTGGCCGACGAGGCCGCGGCGCGCGAACTGATGGCCCAGGACCCGTTCTCGCAGCGCGACCTCGTCGATGCCGTGCGCATCACCGGATGGAACCCGGTGATGGGCGTGTTCAACGCTTGACGGGTTCCTTCGCTCCTCGCGTCTTCAGCAGGCTCGCCACGGTCGTCACGACCAGCACCCCGACGATCACGATCAGCGACACCGAAGTGGAGATCTCCGGGACGGCGACGTGCTCGCCGCCGTTGATCCAGCCGAGCGTGTTCTCGTGCAGGGCATGGAGCACCAGCTTCACGCCGATGAACGCCAGGATGATCGACAGTCCGTAGGACAGGTAGACGAGCCGCTCGAGCAAGCCACCGATGAGGAAGAACAGCTGGCGCAGACCCATCAGCGCGAAGGCGTTCGCGGTGAAGACCAGATAGGGCTCGTCGGTCAGGCCGTAGATCGCGGGGATCGAGTCGAGCGCGAAGAGGATGTCGGTGAACCCGATCGCGACGAGCGCGAGAAGCATCGGGGTGACCATCTTCCTGCCGTCGATACGGGTGACGAGCTTGTCGCCGTCGTACTCGTCGTGCACCGGCAGGAACTTGCGGGCCAGCTTCACCATTCGGTTCTCCGAGATACCCTGCGGGTCCTCGCCGTGATCGCGGATGAGCTTGACGGCCGTGTAGATCAGGAAGATACCGAAGAGGTAGAACACCCAGCTGTAGGCGTTGATCGCCGCGGCACCGACCGCGATGAAGGCACCGCGCATGACCAGCGCCAGGACGATACCGATCGTCAGGACCTTCTGCTGGTACTCACGGGGCACCGCGAAGGTGGCCATGATGATGACGAAGACGAACAGATTGTCGACCGACAGCGCCTTCTCGGTGATGTATCCGGCGAAGTACTCGCCGCCGTAGGTCGGTCCCCACGCCGCGAAGACGATGAGACCGAAGACGATCGCGATGGCGATGAACACCGCCGACCAGAATCCGGATTCCCGCAGTGTCGGAGCATGCGGTTTGCGAACGTGAGCGAAGAAATCGAAGACGAACAGTCCGATGATGACGGCGATCGTGATCAACCAGGTCGTCAGAGTTACGTGCACGGGCATCACAGCCTTCCGGTAGGTTGTCGTACCTGCCGGAGGTCTCTCCCGCCCGGATAGTTACCGGACCGACGGCCCCGGGACGGCATCGGCGCCGCACGTGTTGACGAGACCGCCGCGGATAAGGGGATACTCCCCTCCACAGCTTCCTCGATTGTGCCACATGCGCTTATTCCGCGCCCGAGGGCGCCTCCGCTGCCTCGCCGCCACCGCGGATCGAGTACAACAGACCGTCGAGTTCCTCCGGCTTGACCAGCACCTCTCGCGCCTTGCTGCCCTCGCTGGGTCCGACGACCCCGCGGGTCTCCATCAGATCCATCAGGCGGCCGGCCTTCGCGAATCCGACGCGCAACTTGCGTTGCAGCATCGACGTGGAGCCGAACTGGCTCGTCACCACCAACTCGACGGCCTGGAGGAAGACATCGAGGTCGTCGCCGATGTCGGGATCGACGTCCTTCTTGTCGCCGGCCTTCGGGGCGGTCACGCCCTCGTTGTACTCGGGCTCGGCCTGGTTCTTCGCGAAGTCGACGACGGCCGCGATCTCTTCGTCGGTGATGAAGGCACCCTGCATGCGCACGGGCTTGCCCGCACCCATGGGCAGGAAAAGCCCGTCGCCCATGCCGATGAGTTTCTCGGCGCCGGGCTGGTCGAGGATGACTCGCGAGTCGGTGAGCGAACTCGTCGCGAACGCGAGTCGCGACGGCACGTTCGTCTTGATCAGGCCCGTGACGACGTCCACCGAAGGCCTCTGCGTGGCCAACACGAGGTGGATGCCGGCGGCACGGGCCTTCTGGGTGATGCGGACGATCGCGTCCTCCACGTCGCGGGGAGCCGTCATCATCAGGTCGGCGAGCTCGTCGACGATGGCGAGAATGTAGGGATACGGCCGGTACACGCGTTCGCTCCCCAACGGCGCGGTGATCTCCCCCGACTTCACCTTGGTATTGAAGTCGTCGATGTGCCGCACGCGGTTGGCCTGCATGTCCTGGTAGCGCTGCTCCATCTCCTCGACGAGCCAGGCGAGCGCTGCGGCCGCCTTC
>NZ_AJVB01000315.1:0-4383 GCF_000278445.1 Rhodococcus sp. R1101 | reverse complement strand
TGGCCGAAACCCGTGCAGCAGCCGCGTCCCCCGATCTTCCTCGGAGCCGGTTCCACCGACCGCAACTTCGATTGGATCGTCCGCCACGCCGACGGGTGGATCACCACCCCCACTGAGGACAATGTCGTCGACAACGTCGCGCGCCTCCACAAGGCGTGGGCCGATGCCGGGCGCAGCGGGACCCCGGATGTCCTGGCCTTGGCCGGTCGCTACGACGCCGAGCAATCGAGACTGTGGGCCGATGCCGGTGTCACCGAAGTGATCTTCGGACTGCCCGACCGCTCCGAAGAGGACGTCGTCGCGTACATCGACCGGCTCGCTTCGAAACTCGACCACTGATCACCGACCGGAACGGATCCCCATGAGCACCGATCTTCACCCCGTCCCCGCCGACACCGTCACCACCTGGAACCACGAAGCCGACGTCGTCGTCGCCGGTTACGGCATCGCCGGTGTCTCGGCGTCCATCGAGGCCGCCCGCGCGGGTGCCGAGGTGCTCGTCCTCGAGCGGACCGGCGGATGGGGCGGCGCGGCCTCGCTGTCCGGGGGGATCATCTACCTCGGCGGTGGCACCCCGCTGCAGAAGGCACTCGGATTCGAGGACACTCCCGAGAACATGAAGGCGTTCATGATCGCCGCTCTCGGCCCGGGGGCCGACGAAGCGAAGATCACCGAGTACTGCGAGGGCAGCGTCGAGCACTACGAGTGGCTCGTGGACAATGGCGTGGTATTCAAGGAGAGCTTCTGGGGCGAACCGGGCTGGGAGATCCCCGGCGACGACGGCCTGATGTACTCCGGCGGCGAGAACTCCGCACCCTTCAACGAGATCGCGACGCCCGCTCCGCGCGGCCACGTCCCCCAGATGGCCGACAAGCGCACCGGTGAGAAGGGCGGTGGGTTCATGCTCATGCAGCCGCTGTCGAAGGTCGCCGAAAGCCTCGGTGTGCGTTCCGAATACGACGTGCGGGTCCAGCGGTTGATCGTCGACGGCGACGGACGCGTCGTCGGCCTGGCGACCAAGCAGTACGGCAAGGACGTCCACATCCGCGCCCGCCGAGGCGTCGTCCTCGCGACCGGCAGTTTCGCGTACAACAAGGAGATGGTCGCCTCCTACGCGCCCCAGCTGACGGGACGACCGGGCGCGGCGATCGAGGAACACGACGGGCGCGCGATCCGCATGGCGCAGGCACTCGGCGCCGACCTCGCGCACATGGATGCCACCGAGGTCGCCTTCTTCGGCGACCCGCAGTTGATGGCGCGGGGCATCCTCGTCAACGGCCGCGGTCAGCGTTACGTCCCCGAGGACACCTATCCGGGCCGCATCGGTCAGCTCACGTTGCTCAGGAACGACAACCAGGCGTACCTGATCATCGACGAGCAGGCGTACGAGGAAGGTTGTGCGGCAAAGAGTTCGACGCCCTTCTTCCGGTTCCGGCCGAAGTGGGTCGCGGAGACCGTGGCCGAGCTCGAATCCGACATGGAGCTGCCGGCCGGAACGCTGCAGGCGACCGTCGAGGTGTACAACCGGCACGCGGCGAACGGCAGCGATCCGGTGCTGGGCAAGAAGAGCGAATGGGCCAAGCCGATCGGCAGCCCGATCGCCGCACTCGATCTCCGTAACTGCACCGCAGGTTTCACGCTCGGTGGCCTGCGCACCTCGGTCGACTCGGAGGTGCTGCACGTCTCCGGCGACCCGATCCCCGGCCTGTTCGCCGCGGGTCGCTGCACGTCGGGTGTGTGCGCGTGGGGATATGCGAGCGGCACGTCGCTGGGAGACGGAAGTTTCTTCGGTCGTCGCGCCGGCCTGTCGGCTGCGAAAGACTGACAGCCGGAACGGTTCCGGTGGCCACGGCCACCGGAACCACCCATCGGGTCAGAACACGCGATCCAGGTCGCGCGAGACGATCTGATCGGCGCCGTACTCGGCGAGCGCCGCGATCGTCATCGACGGATTGCACGCCCCGGTCGATCCCGGAATCTTCGCGCCGTCCACCACATACAGGCCGGGCTGGCCGTGCACGCGACCGGCGTCGTCGCACACCGCCCCGAACGGCGCACCCCCGAGCGGATGGAAGGTGTTGATGTCGACGGCGTTGACGTCGATGACGATCGAGGCCGGTCCCGCGATCCGCCGGATGCGGGCCTCGATCGCGCGGGTGAGTTCCCGGTCGTAGGCCTGATCCCAGTTCAGGACCGCATCGTCGCGGCCGGCGTCGTAGTGCCAGACTCCTCGGCCGTCGACGATCCCCAGACCGATCATCGTGGTCGTTCCCACATCGACGGGGAACGGCACCGGCCCGGTGACGATCATCAACGGTCCGGCGGGATCGGTGTAGTCGCGCATACCCACACAGGCGGGCCCGCCCTGATGGTCGCCGGGGCTGACGAGCGGACTCGTCACGGCGAACACCCGGTCGCCGTTGTTGCCCCATCCCGTTCCGACGCCGTCGGGAAGATCGGGGACGAACCCCTTCGCCTTCGCCTTCACGAGGAGACGGGTTGTGCCGGCCGATCCGGCACCGAGGAACAGCGACTGTGCGAGGATCCGCTTACGTTCGAGAATCGTTCCGTCCGTGTGGATCCGGTCGACGTGCACGATCCAGGTGCCGTCCGGAGCGCGCTCGATGTCGCCGACCCGGTGCAGCGGCGCGACCGTGACGAGCCCCGTGCGTTCCGCTTCGGCGAGATAGGTGACGTCGACCGAGAACTTACCGCCGTTGTTGACTCCGTAGATGACGTCGCCCGTCGTGTAGGACGGTTTCAGTTCCCCGGTCAGCTCCCGTCGCGCGAAGTCCCAGTCGATGCACATCGGCACCCTGAACGTGTCGTAGCCCTCCGAGCCTGCACGGTCCAGGAACTGGCGTGAGGACCGGTACCGATCGTGGTCGAGCAGATCGTCCGGGATGGTCGCGACCTGCAGCATCCGCGCCACCCGCCGGTAGTGGTCGGAGGCCAGCAGGTCGTAGTCGATACGCGAGGACACCGAATCGGAGAATCGCTGCCCGTCGGGCTGCACGGTCATGCCGTGATAGGCCAGCGAACTCCCGCCGACCCCCGCGCCGCACATGACGTCCATGCCGTTCCCGGAACCCGTTCGATGAGCCCGGTGAACGGTTCGGTCGGGATCGGCGGAGTACCGGTCATCACCGGGGCGGACGACAACCACGACATCCGCCGGTCCGGTTGCAGCATGTGAGGGAACGTCTCGGCATTCGGTCCCGTGGGCCAGCGGATGCCCCGTTCGAGGACCAGGGTCTGCACACCGGCCCGGCCGAGATGCAACGCGGTGATCGCACCGCCGAATCCGCTGCCGACGACGACCGCCCGATGGCGCTCCTCGGTGACCTCGGCGCGTGCGCGTGGGATCGGGGACAACGACAACGCGGCAACGGCCGCACCGCCGACGACGGTTCCCCGCAGGAAGGTACGGCGGGACAGCGCAATATTCACGAAGGGCTCTCCTGGAGCGTGGTCAGACAACCGTGAGCGGGAGTGGGATTCCCCGATCTTCGAAGACGAAGGACGAACCCGTGCTGAAGCGCGTGATGGCGACCTCGTCGCACTCGTTCGCCGGGGATTCGGCACGGAACACCTCGACGACGAGAGCCTCTTCGGTCGCGGAGACCAGGCGGGTGGTGAAGTGCGGGTCCACACCGCGCACCAGAGCGTCGAGCGGACCGAGGTGTTCGGGGTCGATCAAGGTGGGCCAGGACCCGTCGTCGAAGGCGCCACCTCGCCGGTTGATCCGGAGACCCAGCGCGTCGTCGTCGAAACAGATCACCCGATCGACATACCGGTCCGGTGCCAGCATCGGGTGTACGTCGAGCACCGCGGACAGGCCGGCGAACGAGCGCGGCAATCCCAGCGCGGAACGGATGCGCTCGGACGTGATGCCGGCGATACCCGTGAGCTGCTTGCGGGTCAGCTCGATCGCGGACTGCTCGTCGGTTCGCTTGCGCACACTCATGAGGAAGCCCAGAGCGAGCAGGTGATGCTGCAGGCACACCTCCTCGGCGATGCGTACCAGGGCCGACTTCGAGAACTCGTCGAACCGGAGGTCTGCGAGGAGGGGACCCGAATAGTCGTGTCTCCCTTCGCCGTCGCGGTCGATCGGGCTCAGCTCGAGTGCCACGGCCGCGGACCGGCCGAGCGCTTCGGTGTGAGGTGCGACAGCCGGTGGTTCGTACGAGGGGTCGATGGTGACCGTCCACGCGCAGTGCGGGTGCCGATCGGCCGGCGCGCGGGGCGGCCGATGGATCGGCCGCACCCGGGCGTGCGGATTGGTGGCGAGCGCGGTGGCGTCGAAGGTCGGGTCCTCGATGTCGTGGCACATCGCGGTCACGTAGGCGTCGCCGAGGGGCTCGACGTCCATCAGCGCCCCGC
>NZ_AJVB01000314.1:0-4399 GCF_000278445.1 Rhodococcus sp. R1101 | reverse complement strand
AGCCACGCGTGCGATCCGGGACACCGCGACGTTCGTTCCTCGCGCCGCTGCAGGAACGAGCCGAGCGTGCCATCGGCGACCCCCAGGCTCGCGAACGCCGGGTCCAGCGCGCGCAGACGATCGGGTCGGTGTTCAAGTCCGGTGTATCGATCGTCGTGCTCGCCTGGGTGGTGCTGCAGACGCTCGACACCCTCGGTTTCAACGTCGCCCCGTTCATCGCCTCGGCCGGTATCGCCGGTGTCGCGCTCGGTTTCGGTGCGCAGAACCTCGTGCGGGACTTCATCTCGGGAATGTTCATGCTGCTCGAGGACCAGTACGGCGTGGGCGACGTGGTGGACCTCGGCGACGCGGTGGGCACCGTCGAGTCGGTCGGTCTGCGCGTGACGACCGTGCGCGACATCGACGGCACCCTGTGGTTCTGCCGCAACGGCGAGATCCTGCGCGTCGGCAACATGAGCCAGGGGCATGCCGTCTCCGTGGTCGACGTCCCTATCGCGCCGAGCGTCAACGTCGAGCGCGCCTGCCGGATCGCACTGCGCGCCGTCCTCGACGGCGTGGAACGCGAGGACATCGCGCCGGACGTGCTCGAGAAGCCCGAACTGCTGGGCGTCAACTCCGTCACCGCGGGTGCGGTGACCCTCCGCCTGACGGTGCGCGTACGCGCCGGCAAGCAGTGGGCCATCCGCCGCAGCCTCACCCGCGCGGTGCTCGAGGCCTTCGAGCAGAACGACATCGAGACCCCGAACGTCGCGCTGGCGGCCGCCCCGGTCTCCTAGCTCCGCACCGCCCCGGCCACGGCCTCCGACTGCTCGCTCGACTCACCGCTGCGTGCAGCACGGATGCGATCGATGACGATGACGCACAGCAGCGACACCACTCCCCAGATCGTGAACGTGACGAGGTGCGGGCCGACGGCGTCACCTCCGAAGTAGAGGACCGACCGCACCGATTCCACAGCGGCCGGCATCGGCAGCACACCGTGCAGGAACCGGAAGACCTCCGGCGTCATGTACACCGACATCGCCCCGTTCGAGGCGGGCACACCGACGAACATGAGGATGCCGACGGCAGGGACGACGGCGAGCAGCCCGAACAGGCGGTGCAGCGCCAACGTGAACATCGAGGTGGTGAACGTCGCGAGGATCCCGATACCCCACAGCGGGAGGAAGTGCCCGTCGACGGCCCCGGTGATCGGGTCGGCGATCACCCACAGCACGGCCGGCATGAACAGCGCCCATCCCGCGGCGATGGGCACGATCTGCCGCAGGACCATCGCGGCGGGCTGCGCACCGCCGGCCACGACGATCACCATGAAACCGGACATGATCCAGCCCATCGCGACGTAGAGCGTCACCGTTCCCATCGTGTCGGAGCCCGGCAGCGGCGCGATGTTCTCGACGGTCAGGGGCAGATGCATGCCCCCGGCGACCTGCTCGAAGACCCGCTGCGCGACCTGCTGCTGGCTCGTACCCGCAGCCTCGTTGGTGATCAGCGTCGCGGTGGGCGACTGGGCGGACGGCAGGACGAAGGCCGCGACGATCTCACGGTCCTGCACCTCGGCGCGCGCGTCGTCGACCGAATCCGAGATTCGCAGATCGAACAGACCGGCCATGCTCTGCTCGAGACCGGCGACCGTCCGGTCCGCCTGTTCGGCGGTCGCGCCGACGATGGTGACGGGCATCTCACGCGGGGTCGGCTGGTACATCGCGCCGAGCATGATGGAGAGCATCAGCACGACCATGGCGAACGGAAAGAACGCCAGGGTCAGGTACCGCACTCGGTCGCTCTGCGGACGCGGCCCGGTGGTGAGCGAGGGCATCGTGATCTCGGGATCACCGGCATCGGGGTTGCGGCGACGCTTCAGGGCGTCGACACCGAGTGTCGCGGCGAGGGCCAGCACGGTACCGACGACCAGCACCAGGATGTGGCCCCCGAGGCCTTCACCGCCGAAGTAGACGACCGACCTCAGCGATTCGCCGGCGGCCGCGGTGGGCAGGAAGCCGTGCAACCACGGGTAGATCGACGGTAGCGAGTAGACCGACATTCCCAGGTTCGACGCGGGGACGCCGAGAACCATCACGAAGAGCATTCCCGCGAGGACAGCCATCGGTCCGAGGATCCGGGTGAGGAACACCTGCACCGAGCCCACGGCGAAGATGGAGAGCCAGCAGATTCCCAGCACCGTCGCGATCGGGCCTTCGATCGCGCCGAGGATCGGGCCGGCGACGAGCCACACGAGTGTGCCGATCAGCACCGACCATCCGGCCAGCAGAGGCACGATGCGACGGAATCGCAGCAGCTCGGGCGAGTTGGACAGCATGATGCTCAGGGGCATGTAGCCCGCGAGCATCAGCGCCTGCACCATGAACATCACACCCAGGCCGGCCATGTCGTGGTCCGGCAGCGGGGCGAGGTCCTCGGCGGTGAGATCGAGACCCTGCGCGAGCACCTGCGGAACCACCAGTCCGGTGACCACGGACGACTG
The DNA here is from genome assembly GCF_000278445.1 of Rhodococcus sp. R1101. Taxonomy (NCBI): domain Bacteria; kingdom Bacillati; phylum Actinomycetota; class Actinomycetes; order Mycobacteriales; family Nocardiaceae; genus Rhodococcus; species Rhodococcus sp. R1101. The sequence continues at coordinate 1,914 of NZ_AJVB01000314.1, read as the reverse complement.
CGACGCCCCGGCCGCACCCGCGGTGTACACGGTGGCAGTGCCCTGCGGGGACAGCGTGACCGCACCCGCAACCTCCCGCGAGAGCACGAGGTCGCGCGCCTGATCGTCGGTCCCGATCACGCGGACGTCGACCGCTTCGGCGTCGGCGTCTTCGAGCGCGCGGGCGAAGTCGTAGGCCTGCTGCTGCGACGATCCGGCGACGGCGATCGGCATGTCGTGCGGGGCGGGCGCGTGCATCGCGTACAGATAGCCGGTGATCATCATTCCGACCATCAGGAACGGCATCACGAAGATCGCGATGTAGCGGCCGATGTGCTCCTTCCGCGCACGGGCGAGTTCGGCCTCGGTGAGGCCGTTGCTTCCCGGCGGTTCGTTCTTCTCGCTGGTAGCGGTATCGGTCATGAATGAACTCCTCGATATCCGGACACGGACTGCACGCTTTCCGGCCGATATCGGCTCCACAGAAATACGCTACGTGACTTAAAAATTTACGCTGCGTGTCTTGAATGTGCCAAGCTGAGACACTGGTGACGCTCGTCCCATCCATCAGCGGGCCGTTCGGCCGAGAAGAAGGCGACAGGAGAAGCGTGAGCACCCACGGGGACCAGGCGCGACGAGCGCTACTCGACTCGGCGGAAGAACTGTTCGCCACCCACGGCGTCGACGGTGTGTCCAATCGGCGCATCGCCGAACACGCCGGTAACGCCAACCACTCCGCCGTCAACTACCACTTCGGTGACCGCGAGGAACTCGTCCGCGCCATGCTCACCCGCTACGCGGAGGACACCCGTCGGCGACGAGTCGAACTCCTGGCACTGCTCGGGCCCGAACCCGGCCTCCGCGACTACCTGAGCTGCCTCATCCTGCCGTTCACCGACCAACTCGCCTCGATGCCGGTCCCGAGCTGGCGGGCTCGATTCCTACGCCAGTTGAGAGCGGTACCGTCGATGGCCGACATCGCCGCGAGAACGACCGTCGAAGATCCGTACCTCGACGTCCTGATCGAACGAGCCAGAGCATGCGTCGCCCACCTGCCCGACACGGTCGTCACCGGACGGGCGCGACTGCTGGGCAAGCTCGTCGTCGATGCGTGTGCCGACTACGAGGCACGCCTCGAACGCGAAGGCATCGAACCCGATTGGACGGGATTCGCCCGATTCCTGATCGACGCGAGCGCGGGAATGTTCGAGGCGCCGGTGACGAGCGAAGGCGACTTCCTCGACTCACGCACAGCGTCCGCCTGGCCCTGACCGATCAGACCGCGGACAGGGCCTCTCGGAGGCCTGTCGCCGTCGTCACCGGACGGTCGCATACGAACCCCCTGCACACATAGGCCGCGGCACCGCCGTCGACCAGGGGACGACCGGCGAGCAACGGCGACGAGTCGGGTTCGCCGCCCACCACGATCGCTCCCCCGGGCGCGAGGCGGCGGGCCACGTCGAGAAGTTCACCGCCGCCCGCTACGGCGACCTGGAGCGGCCCGCGCACCGACGCCTCGGCGACCGTCAGCCAGTGCCCTCCCGCCCGTGGCGCCTTCTCGAACAGGATCGCCGCCGTCGACAGCGACAGCGCGGCGGAATCGGCGTAGCGGGAGTCGTCGTGCACGAGCGCGGACAGGCCGAGCAGCGCCTCGGCGATCAGCGACGCTCCCGACGGCGTCGCCCCGTCGACCGGATCGCGGGGCCGGGCGACCAGCGATTCGGCGTCGTGTGCGGTGTCGAACCAGCTACCGGGACGTTCCGGATCCGCGAACTGCGCGAGCGCGACGTCGGCGAGTTCCGTCGCACGCTCGACCCAGCGCCGATCCCCCGTCCCCTGGTGCACGGCGAGCAGAGCCGTGACGAGAGCCCCGTAGTCCTCGAGCACACCCGCCGGTGATCCGACGACACCCCCGAGCGACGCGCGGCGCAGCCG
>NZ_AJVB01000313.1:0-4402 GCF_000278445.1 Rhodococcus sp. R1101 | reverse complement strand
CATCCGTGCGGGTTCGTCCGGGTGCCGGGTCATCGTGTGCTCGCCGACCGGCCCGAGGAGGTCGCCCGCGCGCTGTCGGGCCTACTCGGGCAGGTGCGCGCGGGGAGCCCTGTCGCCACCGCTCAGCGCGAACCGACGAGGGTCGCGTCCTGATCGGCGATCAGCTTCCGGGGGACGAGCGCGAGCACGAGCAGGGCCACGGCGATCGCGAAGCACGCGACGAAGCCGATATGCGGCGCGGCGAGCGAGATGACGAAAGGCACCGCGAAGCCCAGATAGATCAGGCAGTAGAAGACGGCGACGGTCTGCGCCAGTTCGTCGGAGGGCGCGATGTTCTCGGCGGTGACAAGGCCGGAGACGAGCAGCATGCCGTAACCCCCGCCGAGGAAGACGGCGGTGACGAGGACGGCGAACACCGATCCCGGACCGTCCACGAGCACCGCGACAGCGGCCGAGACGAACCCCAGGACACCGAGGCCCACCCCGGTCCACACTCCACGATCCTCACCGTGCCGGGTGATGCGCCGGGCCACGGGCTGGACCAGTGCACCGGTGAGCAACGTCAGTGCGGCGACCACACCGGTGAACGCGACGGCCACACTGTCGACCCGATCCGACACGATCGGCGGCATCGTGGCGAACGAGACGGTCGCGCACCCGAAGACCCATGGAGCCCAAGGGACGACACCCCACCGGAAGCGTGGGGACGACAGGGACGACAGACGCCACGAACCCTGCACGATGCGGGGCCGGTGAGCGTCGGGGACGGCCCACACCAGCACCAGCGCGACCACCATCAGGGCGATGTGCACCAGATAGGGCAGACGGTCGGGGGCGGGCAGCCACTGCGCGATCAGGCCGGCGAACAGGGCACCGCTGCCGAATCCCGCCGACAGTGAGACGGCCGCCCGGCGTGCTCCCACACCCGGTCCCTCGCTGAGTTCCTTCATCCAGGCCGTGCCCGCTCCGAACGCCATCCCGGACGCCAATCCGGCGAGGACCCGCCCGAGATAGAGCAGGGCGGGGATGTCGGCGCCGAGGAGCAGAACGATCGACGACACGACGCTCACCGGGATCATCGCCCGGATCACCGGGCGACGGCCGATCCGGTCGGCCACCCGCCCGAAGTAGAGCAGGGCGGGGATCAACCCCACGATGTAGGACCCGAGCATGGCGGTGAACGACCCGCTGCCGAGCCCGAGGTGATCGCGGTAGACCAACTGCATCGGAGCGAACTGATTGGCACCCCAGCTCACCGCGAACACGGCGAACGCGAGACGGGCCCAGGACGGAATCATTCCCCGATCCTCCCAGGCCCGCTCCGGCGGGAAAGTATCAACTCTTCACACCACGGCGACCGCCTTCCTGTGGAGTGTGGACGTAGGAGGGGCCCGGAGCCCGTCATAGCGTTCTCGTCGATCGCAGACGAAGGAGAGCCAGTGGCGGTAGACGGTCGATCCCCGGCACGCGACACCGAACGCATCGGTCCGGCGACCGGCGCGGACGCGCGGTCGATCGCCACGAGGGTCCGGAGTCGCGAGATCACCGCACGTCGGGTGGTCGAGGATCATCTCGCACTGATCGCCGAGCAGAACCCGCGCCTCAACGCGATCGTCACCGTCGCGGCGGCCGGTGCGCGCGAGGAAGCCGACGCCCTCGACCACCGCCTCGACCGGGGCGGCCCGGCCGGACCACTCGCCGGAGTGCCGTTCACCGTCAAGGACCTCATCGCCACGGCAGGCGTGCGTACGACGGCCGCCTCGCCGGCATTGGCAGCGAACGTCCCCGTCGTCGACGCACCTGCCGTCGCCGCGATGAGAGCGGCCGGCGCGATCCTCATCGGCAAAACCAACACGCCCGAATTCGGGACCTCCGGACTCACCGACAACGAGATGTTCGGACCGACGGTCAACCCGCTGTGTAGTCCCGACTCGCCGCGCTCGCCCGGTGGATCCAGCGGGGGCGAAGCGGCATCGATCGCCTCGGGCATGAGCGTTCTCGGCCTGGGCACCGACTTCGGCGGGTCGGTGCGCTGGCCCGCGCACTGCACCGGTCTGTGCTCGATCCGCCCCACCGTGGGCAGGGTCTCCGCGGACGGCCAGTACCCGGGGGTGCTCGTCGGCGACCACGTGTGGGCCAATCCCACGACGGTGCACGGCACGCTGCAGACCGTCGGCCCCATGGCACGGACCCTCGGCGACCTCGTCCTCGCCCTGCGTGTGATCTCCGAGCCACACATCGCGTGGACGGACCCGGCGACGGTCGACGTCGACGCTCTGACGATCACCTGGGCGGCCGGTGAAGGTACCGTCCCCGTCGCCGACGAGATCGTGGACGTCGTCCGGGAGAGCGCGCGGCGACTGGGTGCCCGTCCGTACCGGGGGTCGGCGCTGGCCGAGGGAAACGACCTGTTCGGGCGGCTGCGGGCCACCCAGACCCACACCGACATCGACGCGCTGGGGAGCGTGGACCGGTTCGGGGCCGTCATCCGCGACCTGCTGTCCGCGGCCGGCCGCGCGGGGCAACGGGAGGTGGAGGAGCTGTGGGCGCAGCGCACCGCGCTCGTCCATCGGCTGCTCGACGAGATGGGCGACGTGCTGGTGCTGCCCGTCGCATCCATCGGCGCGCCCCCGCTCGGTCTCGAGCGTTTCGGTGTCGAGGATCGGCTGCTCACCTGGCAGGAGGCGCTGGCGAGTTGCCGCACGATCAGCGTCACCGGGTTCCCGTCCGTCGTCGTCCCCGTCGGGCGGGCGAGCGACGGCATGCCCATCGGCGTGCAGATCGTTGCGCGCCCGTTCCACGACCATGTCGCGCTGGCCGTCGCCGCGCGTCTGTGACACGCCTGCTGCGACATGCCGGCAAGAACCGAAGGAGGTTGCTGTGCGGGACATTCTCGACGAGCTGGCGCACTGGTTCGACGACGGTGACGCGTTCGCGCTGGCGACCGTCGTTCGCACCTGGAAGTCGTCGCCGCGCGAACCCGGCGCCGCGATGGCCGTCTCACAGTCCGGCGAGGTGGTGGGCAGTGTCTCGGGAGGCTGCATCGAAGGTGCCCTGTACGACATCGCCCATGACGTGCTCGCCGACGGACACGCCCGGACCGAGGTCTTCCGCGTCACCGACGACGACGCCTTCGGTGTGGGTCTGACCTGCGGCGGCACCATCGAGGTGTTCGTGCAACGAGTCGATGCCGCCACCTACCCGGAGTTCGCGGAGGTGGCGCGACGGATCGGGGCGGGGGAACCGGTCGCTGTGGTGACCGGCCGTGAGCCCGTCGTCCATCGGATGATCACCCTCGACGCGGACGGACCCGAGACCGAGGTCCGCACGCGTCTCGCTCAGGGCGAGTCGGAGGTGTACGTCGACGAGGAGAATTCGCAGATCGTGGAGATCTTCGCTCCGAGGCCGAGGATGTACGTCTTCGGCGCCATCGACTTCGCGTCCGCCCTGTGCACGCTGGGGAAGTTCGCCGGGTACCGCGTGACGGTGATCGACGCGCGGCCCGTCTTCGCGACCCCTGCCCGGCTCCCGGACGCCGACGAGGTCGTGGTGGCGTGGCCGCACGTCTTCCTCGAGTCGGCGCCGATCGACCCGACCACCGTCGTCGCGGTCCTCACCCACGACGAGAAGTTCGACATTCCGCTGCTCGAACGTGCGCTCCGGTGCGATGCCGGATACATCGGCGCGATGGGCAGCCGATCCACGCACGAACGCAGGGTCGCGCTGTTGCGCGAGGCCGGTCTGTCGGCGGACGAGCTGGCACGACTGCACTCGCCCATCGGGCTCGATCTCGGTGCGCGCACTCCGGAGGAGACAGCCGTGTCGATCCTCGCGGAGATCCTCGTGAGCACGCGCGGCGCCACCGGGCGCAGCCTCGCGGCGCTGCGCGGACCCATCCACCGGGCGCCTGGGGGACGCGCTGTCCGACCTGCGGCTTGTCCCCCTGTGATTGACGGTGCTGCCGCAGCCCTCTAATGTCACGTGTCTCCCGAGCGGGGTGAACGACTGGCAGGTGGACGGACAGTGCTGTGACGGTGCGCAAGGCTGAGAAACCGGGACGCAGCACCGCCGAACCGGAAGACAGTGCAGCGGTCGGATTCGAGCCCTGCCCGCTCGCCGACGTCGTCTCTTCGGGTTTCCTCGTCGCACCGACGGTGGTCGCCGGCGACCTCTCTGCGGCGCGCGCTGTGGTCGAGGTCGCGGTGATGATGCTCCCGGAGATCGGGCCGTGGCTGCGTCCGGGATCGTTGCTCGTCACCTCCACCACGGTGCTCGCGCGACTCGCCGTGCCGATCGCGGACTTCCTGGCACGCCTGAATCGCAACGAGGTCTCGGCGCTCGTGGTCCGGCTCGACGCCGGACATTCTCTGCCGCAAGGGCTCACGGACGGCGTTCCCTTCCC
>NZ_AJVB01000312.1:0-4405 GCF_000278445.1 Rhodococcus sp. R1101 | reverse complement strand
CTTTCGGCACAATCGATCGGGTGCAGCTCCTGACGACCGATGACGAGATCAAACGCCGAGACCTCCGCCGTATGAAGGCGGTCGCGACCGGGTTCCTCGTCGTTGCCGCGATCATCTATCTCTTCTGCCGGTGGCAGGAAACCCGCGGCGCCGGGGCGTGGGTGGGTTACGTGCGGGCGGCGTCCGAGGCCGGCATGGTCGGCGCGCTCGCCGACTGGTTCGCCGTGACCGCCCTGTTCCGGCACCCGTTGCGGATTCCCGTCCCGCACACGGCGATCATCAAGCGGAAGAAGGACCAGCTCGGTGCCAACCTGAGCTCGTTCGTCGGCAGCAACTTCCTCGCCCCCGAAGTGGTGTCCGCCAAGGTCGAGTCGGCGCAGATCCCGCTGCGGGTCGGTAGCTGGCTCGCCGAACCCGCCAACGCCGCCCGGGTCGCCAAGGAGACGTCGACGGTCCTGCGGGGTGTGGTCGGGATCCTGCGGGAGGACGACATCCAGCAGATCATCGACCACACCATCGTCAAACGCATCGCCGAACCGGAGTGGGGACCGCCGCTCGGGCGTGTCCTCACCGAGCTGCTCGCCGAGAACCGGCACCTCCCGCTCGTCGACATGCTCGCCGAACGAGCGCACCAGTGGGCGCTCGGGAGTCAGGAGACCATCGATCGCGTGATCAGCCGCGACTCGCCGTCGTGGTCGCCGAAGTTCGTCGACCTGCTGCTCGGGGAGAAGATCCACCGCGAACTCGTGGAGTTCACGTGGAAGATCCGTTCGAATCCCGACCACGAGGTGCGCCTCGCGGTCAACAAGTTCCTGGCCGACTACGCCCGCGACCTGCAGAGCGATCCCGTGACCATCGCCAAGGCGGAGAAGGTCAAGGCCGAGATCATGGGGCGGGACGAGATCACCGGGCTCGCCGCGGCGACCTGGCGGACGGCGAAGCGGATGATCCTGGACTCGGTGGACGACCCGAACAGCACGCTGCGCACGAAGATCGCGGAGAACGTCATGGCGTTCGGTATCCGGGTACGCGAGGACGCCGAATTGCGAACCAAGATCGACGGCTGGCTGCTCGACGCGGTGCGCTTCGTCGCGGCCAACTACGCCGACGAGATCACCTCCGTCATCCGCGAGACCGTCGAGCGCTGGGACGCGGAGGAAGCCAGCCGCAAGATCGAGCTCGCGGTGGGGCGCGACCTGCAGTTCATCCGCATCAACGGCACGGTGGTCGGCTCGCTCGCCGGACTCGCGATCTACACGGTGTCCGAACTGCTGTTCGCGTGACACCCGTCACGTGCTAGCAGAGTGCTTGCTGTAGCTAGCACCTGTCCGTAGAGTGGGTCTCGTGTCCACGGAACCAGATCCGATCGAGGGCTCGGACACGCCGGACGACAGTGCCGGGCCGGGGGATATCGCCGCACGGGTGGTCAACAACGCCGCCCAGGACATCGGTGCGTTCATCCGGTCCCAGCGCGAGGCTGCTCAGGTCTCACTCCGTCAGTTGTCGAAACTGGCCGGTGTCAGCAACCCGTACCTGAGCCAGGTCGAACGCGGCCTGCGCAAGCCGTCCGCAGAAGTGCTCGCCCAGATCGCCAAGGGGCTGCGGCTCTCGGCAGAGGTTCTCTACGTACGAGCGGGGATCCTCGAGCATCGAGCGGAGAGCGCCGTGCGCGATGCGGTGCTCGTCGACACCGTTCTCACCGAACGGCAGAAGCAGGTCCTGCTCGACATCTACGACTCGTTCTGCCGAGAGAACCGGCAGGACGCCGGCGATGCCCGGCCCGACCATCCGACAGACTTCGACGAGGAGAAATCTCCATGACCGATCCCACCAGCATCCGAACCTCCCTCTACGCCGCGGTCGGTGCCGGCGACGCCGTCGTCCAGGCCGTCGCCGACCTCGTGGCCCAGGCGCGTCGTCGTGCGGAAACCAACCGCAACGAGGTCGCCGACCGGGTCGAAACCGCCCGCGACCGCTTCGCGGCCCTGCCCGCCGATCTCACCGAGACCGTCGAATCCCTCCGCGAGCGTCTCGCCGAACTTCCGGCGGAGCTGCCCGAGGAGATCGCGGAACTGCGTGAGCGTTTCAGCTCCGACGAACTGCGCAAGGTGGCCGAGGCGTACCTGAAGGTGGCCTCCGACCTCTACACCGCTCTCGCCGAGCGCGGCGAGGAGACCATCGAGCGCCTGCGTACCCAGCCGGGCCTCGAGGACGGCATCGGTCGTGCCGAAGCGGTGCTCGGCGACGCCGCCGATCTCACGGAGGAAGCCCTCGGGACGGTGGCCCGCCGGACCCGCGAGGTCGGCGAGCAGGCCGCGAAGCTCGCGGGTCGTGCGGCCGGCCGCATCTCGGAGGCGAGCGACGACGTGAGCGAGGCCGTGTCGAGCGCCGGCGACAAGGCCGCCGAGCGTGTCGTCGCACTCGGTGAGCGTGCCGAGGAGGCGGGCTCCGAGACCGCGGGACGGGTCGAGTCGGCGCGCGGCGAGGTTCGCGAGGCGGCCGACAAGGCTGCCGAGAAGGTCGAATCGGTGGCCACCCCGGTCGAGCCGGTCGCGGTGACCCCCGCCAAGGCCCCCGCGAAGGCCCCGGCCAAGGCTCCCGCCAAGACGCCCGCGGCGAAGGCTCCGGCCAAGACCCCGGCCAAGGCCCCCGCCAAGACGCCCGCGGCGAAGGCTCCGGCCAAGAAGACCCCTGCCAAGAAGGCGGCGCCGCGCAAGACCAGCGGCTCCTGACCTGCGGCGATCGATCGGCCCCTGCGCGAACTCGCGCGGGGGCCGATTCTCGTAGACTGGTGAGGTGACGAATGTCGATTCTCTTGCCGGTCTGATCATCCTCGCGCTGCAGATCATCGCCATTGCCGGGGCGGGATTCGCGCTGTTCCACGTGGTGCGTCAGCCCGCCGAGGCGTTTCCGGCCGTCGACAAGCTGAGCAAACCCATCTGGCTCGGCATCCTCGTGGCCGCGCTGCTCGTCCTCGTCGTCTTCGGCGCGGTCGGTCTGCTCGGCATCATCGCGGTGGTGGCGGTGTGCGTGTACCTCGTGGACGTCCGTCCGCGTGTCGAGGAGGTTCAGCGTCCTCGGTGGTGACCGGGGAGGTTCGGCGTCCTCGGTGGTAGGGCGCATGCGCGTGCGGCTCGCTTGACAAGTGTGATCCAGATAATGACACTTCGGGTAACGGATAATTTCCGAGACGAGGTGGTCGGCGATGACGCTCCTGCGAAAGCACGACAGCCTGCCGGGTGAACATTCCGCGGACGCCCGGCAGGAGACCGCGCAACGCCTGCTCGATTCGGCGGCACGGCTGTCCTACGATCCCGGGCTCGAGATCGACTGGGACGCGCCACTCGTGGACGGCAAGTACGGCATGACGCCGGAGTGGTGCAGCCTGTACGGCACCGACCTGTGGGAACGCATGTCGGAGGACCAGCGCATCACCCTCACCGAGCACGAGGCCGCGAGCATCGCCGGTACCGGCATCTGGTTCGAGATGATCCTCATGCAGATGCTCGTCCGCGATCTCTACCGGCGCGATCCGGCGACCCCCTACGTGCAGTTCGGTCTCACCGAGATCGCAGACGAATGCAGGCACTCGGTCATGTTCGCCCGGTCGGCGCAGCGGTACGGGATACCGTCCTATCGTCCCCGGCGCTGGATCCGCGAGACGGGCCGGGTGTTCAAGGCTGTGGCTCGCGGCGCTCTCGCCTACGGCGGCACCCTGTTCGCCGAGGAGATCCTCGACATGATGCAGCGCGACTTCCTGCGCGACGAACGGGTGCAGCCGATCACCCGGACGGTGAGTCACATCCACGTCGTGGAGGAGTCGCGGCATATCCGTTACGCCCGCGAGGAGACCCGCAGGCGGTCGGCGCGACTCGGCCGCCTCGAACGAGCATGGATCCGGCTCCACCTCGGGGTGAGCGCCTACTTCGTCGTCACCAGTCTGGTGAACGACCAGGTGTACGCCGCGGCCGGACTCGACGTCGACGAAGCGAAGAAGGCCGCGCGGGAGAACAAGCACTATCACGACAGGCTCCGTCAGGGCACCCGCCGCACCATCGAGTTCCTCGACGAGGTGGGACTGGTCGGCGGTCCGTCCACCCTGCTGCTGCGTCGCGCGCACGTCCTGTGACACCGCGCCGCTCCACCGAACCGACAGGAGATCTGCACCCGTGAGAAAGCCGTCCCCGACCGCGTCGATCGTCGCGGGATCGATCGTCCTTGCCGCCGCGGCGTCCACCGCCGTCCTCGTTCGCCGGCGTCGCCGGGCGGTCGTGCGTGCCGAGGATGTCGCGCCGCACGCCCTGCTGCGGGAGCCGGAGATCGAACCCGAGGTTGTCGACGTGCGCACCGAGGACGGTGCTCGCCTCAACGTGCTCGCGTACGGCGACGCGGATGCCCCCGTGCT
>NZ_AJVB01000311.1:0-4415 GCF_000278445.1 Rhodococcus sp. R1101 | reverse complement strand
ACGCGCGTGGGCGAACTCGACGAGGAGATGGTCTACGAGTCGCGGGTGGGCGACGTCTTCGCGCTCGGCGCGACGAGCTGGCGGATCGAGGAGATCACCTTCGACCGGGTGCTGGTCTCCCCCGCTTACGGCCGGCCCGGCCGATTGCCGTTCTGGCACGGCGACAGTCAGGGGCGCCCCGCCGAACTCGGCGCCGCGCTCGGCGCATTCCTGCGCGAGATGGGGCACGCCTCACTGGAGGATGCCGAGGCCCGCTGTCGCAAGGGCGGTCTCGACGACTATGCGACGGGCAATCTGATCCGGTTGCTCGACGAGCAGCGCACGGCCACCGGGCACCTGCCCACCGACCGCACGCTCGTCGTCGAACGGTTCCGCGACGAGCTCGGTGACTGGCGTCTGGTATTGCACTCACCGTTCGGTTTACGGGTACACGCGCCGTGGGCCCTTGCGGTGGGGGCACGTCTGATCGAGCGCTACGGTGTCGAATCGCATCCCACCGCGTCCGACGACGGCATCATCGTCCGCCTGCCCGATACCGACGATGCCCCACCGGGCTCGGAGATCTTCGTCTTCGACACCGACGAGATCGACGACATCGTCACCGAACAGGTCGGCGGTTCGGCACTGTTCGCCTCCCGCTTCCGGGAATGCGCGGCGCGGGCACTGCTGCTGCCCCGCCGAAATCCCGGCAAGCGCGCCCCGCTGTGGCAGCAGCGTCAACGCTCCGCACAGTTGCTCGACGTCGCTCGCCGTTATCCGGACTTCCCGATCCTGCTCGAGACGGTCCGGGAGTGCCTGCAGGACGTCTACGACCTGCCCGCTCTTCGCGACCTGCTCGGCAGCATCGCCCAGCGCAAACTCCGTCTGGTGGAGGTGGAGACTCCGACGGCCTCACCGTTCGCGACATCACTGCTGTTCTCCTACGTCGGCGAGTTCCTCTACGAGGGCGACAGTCCACTCGCCGAGCGCCGGGCCGCGGCGCTGTCGCTCGACTCGACGCTGCTCGCCGAACTGCTCGGCCGGGTGGAGTTGCGCGAACTGCTCGACGCCGACGTCATCACCGAGGCCGAACACGAACTGCAACGGCTGACTCCGGAGCGACGCGCACGCGATGCCGAGGGTGTCGCCGACCTGCTGAGGCTGCTCGGCCCGCTCACCGACACCGAACTGCGCGAGCGCACCACCGACGATCCGAGCGCGTGGATCGACGACCTCGTGGCACAGCGACGCGCACTGCGCGTGTCGTATGCGGGTGAGCACCGGTGGGCGGCGATCGAGGACGCCTCCCGTCTGCGCGACGCGCTGGGTGTCCCTCTGCCGATCGGGGTGCCGACCGCCTTCGTCGAGCCGGTCTCCGATCCGCTCGGCGATCTGATCGCCCGGCACGCCCGCACCCACGGCCCGTTCACCACCGCGCAGGCCGCCGCCCGGTTCGGGCTGGGCACGGCGGTCGTCGAGTCCGTCCTCGACCGTCTCGCCGCCGAGAAGCGCGTCACTGCAGGCGAATTCCGTCCGGGAGCAACCGGATCGGAATGGTGCGACACCGAGGTGTTGCGGAGGTTGCGGCGCCGGTCGCTGGCAGCCGCCCGGCAGGACGTCGAGCCGGTCAGCACCACGACTCTGGGACGGTTCCTCCCCGACTGGCATCACCTCGGTACCGGGCCGGGTACGAGTGCGCTCTACGGCCTCGACGGTGTTCTCACCGTCGTCGAACAACTCGCCGGCGTGCCGGTGCCTGCGAGCGCCCTCGAACCGCTGATCCTTGTTCCCCGAGTGCGGGACTACACACCGACGATGCTCGACGAGCTCACCACGACCGGCGAGGTCCTGTGGTCGGGGGCCGGATCGATCTCGGGGAAGGACGGCTGGGTGGCGTTGCATCCGGCCGATCTGGCGCCGGTGAGCCTGGCACCGGTCGACGACATCGAACTCGGTACGGTGCATCAGGCGATCCTCGACTCGCTGTCCGGCGGGGGTGCCTACTTCTTCCGGCAACTTGCCGACGCGGTCACCGCACTCCACACCACGGCGAGCGACACAACGGTTGCCGACGCGCTGTGGGAGCTGGTGTGGAGCGGGCACGTCACAGGCGACACCCTCGCCCCGCTGCGTGCCCTGATCGGCGACACCTCCCGTGCCAAGCCCGCCCACCGCACCCCGCGCCGGGCACCGCGGGCCCGGATGTACCGGGCACGGCCCACGCTGCCGAGCCGTACCGGACCGCCGACGGTGAGCGGGCGCTGGTCGATGGTGCCGGACCGCGAGACCGACGCGACGGTCCGCGCGCACGCCACCGCCGAACTGCTGCTCGAGCGGTACGGCGTGGTCACCCGCGGCGTCGTCGTCGGCGAGGGAGTACCCGGCGGTTTCGCGACGATGTACAAGGTGCTCAGCCGCTTCGAGGAGACGGGCCGGTGCCGACGGGGCTATTTCGTCGACTCGCTCGGCGGGGCCCAGTTCTCGACGCCGTCGGTCGTCGACCGCCTGCGTTCGTTCTCGGATTCGATCGAGGGCCGGCACTCGGAGACCGCGGCCGTCACACTCGCGGCCTGCGATCCGGCCAATCCCTACGGCGCGGCACTCCCGTGGCCGTCGTCGTCCGCCGACGACGACGCCCCGCGGCACCGGCCGGGCCGCAAGGCCGGTGGTCTCGTGGTGCTCGCCGACGGTGCGCTCGTGCTGTTCGTCGAACGAGGGGGTCGCACCCTGCTCACCTTCGACGACGATCCGGGCCGGTTGCGCACCGCGTGCGCGTCCCTCGCCGCGACCGTCAAACGGGGAGGTGTCGACAGGATCGTCGTCGAGAAGGTCGACGGTGAGTCGATCCACGGGCACGAGTTCGCCGGATATCTTGCCGAGGCGGGATTCTCGGCGACGCCGCGCGGTTACCGGCTGAGGTTCTGACGTGCCCGAGGGGGACACCGTGTTCCGCGCCGCGCACCGCCTCCGGACCGCTCTGGAAGGACAGGTGCTCACGGAGACGGACTTCCGTGTGCCGCGTTTCGCCACCGCCGATTTCACCGGGCACACGGTCGACGAGGTCCTTTCCCGCGGTAAGCACCTGCTGATCCGGGTCGCCGACGTCTCGATCCATTCCCATCTGAAGATGGAGGGCGAATGGCACGTGTACCCGCGTGGAACTCGTTGGCGCAAGCCCGGATACAAGGCCCGCATCGTGCTCGGCACCGAGGACGCACAGGCGGTGGGGTTCGAACTCGGCATCGTCGAGGTACTCGCCCGCGACCGGGAGGACGACGCCGTGGGGCATCTCGGACCCGATCTGCTCGGTCCCGGCTGGGATCCCGAGCGCGCGGCGGCGAATCTCTCGCGCGACCCCGATCGACCGATCGGGGTGGCCCTGCTCGATCAGCGCATCATGGCGGGCGTCGGCAACGTGTACCGCTCCGAACTGTGCTTCCTGCGGGGCGTCGATCCGTGGACGCCGGTCGCGCTGGCCGGCGATCCGGCGGCGTGGGTCGACCTCGCGCACAGGCTGCTGGTCGCCAACCGCGACCGGACAACGCGCATCACCACCGGCGACCGGCGTCCCGGTCGCACTCTGTGGGTCTACGGGCGTCGGGGGAAGCCGTGCCGGCGCTGCCGGACCCCGATCCGGTCCGGAGAGATCGGCACCGCGACCGACCCCGAACGGGTGGTCTACCGGTGCCCGCGATGTCAGCCGCGCCCGGGCGGTTCTGCCGCCTGATCGTCCTGCAGGCATCCCGCCCGACCGCCCTGTTCGACGAGCGCGACGCAGTGCCGGACGAGGGCCTCGCGCGAGACCGCGAGATCTCCTTCGAGGTACCCCATGAACAGGCTGGTGAGGGCCCCGACGACCCCTACGGCGACCATGTGACGATGACCGTCGTCGCCGCCCGGAGGCAGCTGGTCGCGCACGAGTGCGACGAAGGTCGGTGCAAGCTCGATGCCGCGCCGGCCGATCGCGGGTTCGCGCAGCGGGGCGAGGAGGAGAACGCGTCCCTTCGCGGGATCGTCGACCATGAGTTCCACGAACGCCCGCACAGCGGCCTCGGCCCGCCCGGTGGCCTGCGCCGAGATCAGAGCGTCGGTCAGTGCGTCGTGGGCGCGGTCGGCCACGTGGGCGTAGACGTCGCGGACGAAGGTGTCGCGGTCGGTGAAGCTCTCGTAGAAATACCGTTCGGTGAGTTCGGCGGCACGGCACACGGCCCGAACGTTCGCTGCCGCGCCGTCCGGCGCTCCGAGCAGTTCGACACCCACCGCGAGGAGACGTTCCCTGCGCAGCCGACGGCGTTCGCCGATGCCGACGCCCGCCCAGCTGCGGTGCGTGGTGTCCACTCTGTTTCTTCCTGTCGTTGACCGCATGCCCGCCGAATCCTACTCTGACAACATGTGTGGTCAGGGTTCCGCCGGGTCCGGCACCGCCGAGTCGTCGC
>NZ_AJVB01000310.1:0-4443 GCF_000278445.1 Rhodococcus sp. R1101 | reverse complement strand
CACAGAGCTTGGAAGGTGGGAAACAGGGCGATCGCGCAGACGGCCGCGATCATCCCGAGGATGAAGCCGAGTTCGAAAAACCGGAAGAAGCCGAGGGACAGCACTCCCAGCCAAGCAGATACCGCAGGTGGCAGGAGCGTGGTCGGTGCGATCCCCGACGCCCCCGTGCTCCCGAACGCAGGGGACGGGTCGAATCCGAGTCGCGAGGGTCGCTCATCGGTCCTCCTTCGCGTAGGGGACGAGTCGGGCCGGTAGGTAGGTGTACGGATCACGCGTACCGGAAACGGGGTGCGGATCTGGTGCTGAGCGCGTATGTGCGGGTGATGAATGGCGGAACCCCGGGGACATGCACCGAGGGTGCAGAGGCCGCTCCGGGGTTTTGGTTATCTACCCTGTCGGCGGCGGAGCGGCATGCCTACCGGTTTGCCGCGCTCCGTGTGCGCAGTGATTGTCGACCCCACCAGCGTCAGGACGGTGTGTCGGTCCCGGTCTTCAAGAGTCGGGTTGCCACTCGAACGTGATCCCTGATCTCGTGACGAGATTCGATGCCGATGGAGGGACAGGATCAGATGAGTACAGCGGACGGCAAATTCGCCTCTGCGACCGGCTCCGGGCCGGGAGTCGGTCGGGACATTGCTCGAGGTCTTGCGTCCGAAGACGCGCATACGGCCGCGCATACGGCAATGCAGGACGAGGAAAAGAACGTCGTACTGTTCCATCGAGACGGGCCTGTGGGAGTCATCACCCTCAACCGGCCCCGGGTTCTCAATGCCGTCGACGCTGCTCTGTCCGACGCGTTGGGTGCCGTTCTCGACGAGTTCGACCGTGACCCCGGTCTGCGAGTCGGCGTCGTGACCGGAGCGGGACGAGCGTTTTGCGCCGGCGCCGATCTCGCGGCCTTCGCCGATGGTGAGTCCGTGCTGCCGACAATCCATCCGGAGTGGGGTTTTGCCGGTTTGGTCGAGCATTACGTGTCCAAGCCGCTCATCGCCGCTGTCAACGGGGTGGCGGTGGGTGGTGGTACCGAGATCGTGCTGGCGTGTGATCTCGCCGTGCTCAGTTCCGAAGCCACGCTCGGATTGCCGGAGGTCAAACGTGGTCTCATCGCGGGAGGCGGAGGTCTCATACGTCTTCCGGGACAGATTCCCCCGAAGATCGCCGCGCACGCAGTCTTCACCGGCGAACCTGTTTCGGCCGAGGCGGCCCTGCGCTGGGGGCTGGTCAACTCGGTAGTTCCGCCCTCGGAGGTACTGCCCGAAGCATTACGTCTGGCTCATGTCATCGCAGCCAACGCACCCGTCGCGGTACGCGCGAGCAAGAAGATCATGGCGCACGCGCAAGCAGCCGGACTCGAAGACCGCATCTGGAAAGTAAATTCGGCCGAGTCCGACGCCGTGTGTGCCAGCGAGGACGCGTTGGAAGGTGCCTCCGCATTCGCCGAGAAACGGCCGCCCGTATGGCGGAACCGCTGAACTGTGCACATCTTCTCGCCGTAGCAGCTCGTCGACCGAAGGTCGGTATGTGAATCCACGACCTTCTCGAGCTGTCGCACCCCTCGGGATCGCGTGGGGCTCGAGCATCATGATTTTCTGGATCGGCCTGAATTTTCCACATGCAATCGTAATTGCAAGGGGCGTTGGTGAAGAGAAGGACAGAGGCGGCCGGACACGTTCGGAACGCGACTCGGACACAGACCGCGTTGCTGGATGCAGCGCTCGAGGTGTTTCTCAGGGACGGGTACGGCAAAGCTACGACCGCGGAGATCGTGGCCCTTGCAGGGGTAACCCGAGGAGCTCTCTACCATCACTTCGCGAACAAACACGAATTGTTCCGAGCTGTGATCGAGCGCGCGCAACGGGGGATTGCGGAAGCCTTTGTGCCGACCGGGCCGGTCGACGCTTCGTGGGAGGCGCTCATCGGTGGGGTGCTCACCGCTCTCGATTCCGCTCACGACCCGGCGGTGCGTCGGTTGCTCCTGATCGAGGCGCCCGCCGTCCTCGGATGGATCGACATCCGAGGAGCTCAGGAACAGCTACTGCACCGCATCACGGCCATGCTGGAACCGGTCGAAACGAGCGAACGAGGACCATCGACTCGCGCGGCCGTACTCGCCCGTCTGCTGGTTGCCGCAGTCGAAGAGGCGATGTTGTACCTGGCCCATACCGACGACCCCGAGCGCGACCACACAATCGTGCAGTCCGAAGTGCGCAAGATTCTCGAGAAGACCGGCCTGCCCGGCAGGTAGCGAACCACGTGGATGGACCGACCGGCCGGGGCAGCCGATCGTGGCTTCGCGCATGTGCGGAGTCGGTCGACCGTGTCCTTCAGGGTGGGCAGCGCAATCTCGAAGCACCGCAGACCACCCGGATCGGCGTGGTCGATGAGAAGAGGGCGGCATCGGGCGCAATCACCTCTCACCCGCAAGGTGATACTTGCGGTATGGAAGTGAACGGTTCGTCCGGTTCGGAGGATGATGTCGCGGTGTTGTCGTTCGAGTCCACGGTGCCGCGAAGGCATGTCCACCGCCAGGCGGTGTCCGAGGTATTCCTCACCGATTGCGTCCGCGGTCCCGGACCGGACCGGTTCGTCCTGGGTGCGCAATGGCCTCGTCTGCACGGTTTCTACCGCAGCCGGGCGGGTTGCTACGACCCGATGCTGCTCGCGGAGACGCTGCGCCAATGCGTGATCTATCTGGCGCACACCCGGTACCGGGTCTCGCTCGATCGGCGGTTCGTGATGCAGACGCTCGAGATCACTGCCGAGTCGGAGCGACTGGTGATCGGTGCCGGCGCCGCGGAGGTCGCCGTCACCGCGGTGGTATCGGATATTCGACGCCGTGGCTCGCAGGTCACCGCTTTGAGCGCGGCGTTCGAATTCACGATCGCCGGTCGCCGTGTGGGGTCCGGCCGAGGCCGAACTGCGGTTCTGACGACCGAAGAGTACGACATCGTGCGTTGGGGTGCCGGTGGGCCGCGGGCGCTGGGGTCTGTCCCCGGGGGAACACCGGTGGATCCAGCCGTGATCGGGGTGCCGGTGGTCGGGGATGTGGTGGTGGGTGCGACGGCGCGGCCCGGTCGCTGGCGGGTGTTGCCGGATCTGTCGCATCCGGTGTTGTTCGACCACCCATCCGATCACCTGCCGGGCATGCTCGTTCTCGAGGCTGCCCGTCAGGCGGCCCGAGCGGAACGCGGGAACCCGGAGGCGGATCCGGTCTCGATGAACGTGCGGTTTCATCGGTTCGTCGAACTCGACGCTCCGGCGGAGATGGTGGTCTCGAGCGTCGAGGAGGAGCCTGCGAGTGCGCATGTCGTGCTCGAGCAGCGTGGAATCGCGATGGCTACGGCGATGCTGAAATGGGCCGCCGGCGCATGTCGTGCGCCGGGACCGGAGTCCGGCAGGTAGCGGCGTGTCAGACCGGTTGGCGGGTGTTGCTCCAGCGGGCGTGGATGATCGTGTCGCTGTCGGGGCGGCAGTCGGCGGTCAGGATGCCGTTGAACACGAAGTGCAGCATCTGGTCGATGCGTTGTTCGAGGTCGATGCGTCGATCGAGGACATTCGAGACCATCTGAACGCCGGTGAACGCCGAAATCACGAACCGTGCCAACTCGGGGGGATCGATCGTAGGGAGCAGGTCGCCCTCGGCGATCGCGGTCTCGACGAGGTGCCGGCAGGCTTCGATCCAGTCCTGGTACGGTCCCGGCTGGTCAGGTTCGGCGCCTGCGCTGAATTCGAGGGTCAACCGGATGCCGGCCCGGACGATCGGATCCTCGACGATCTGCCGCCCCATTTCATGGCAGAGCATCACGATCTGCTCGAGTGCCGAGGCCTGTGTGGCGGCGATCGCGTCGACCGCGGCGATCGAAATGGCGTGTTGCTGTTCCACGACGGCGTGCGCGAGTTCGTCCTTCGATTTGAAGTGGAAGTACAGGGCGCCTTTGGTGAGCCCACTACTCGCGTCGACGATCGCCCCGAGGCTGGCACCGTCGAATCCCAGCCGATCGAAGGTAGCGGCCGCTGCCGCCACGATCTGCTGTCGGGTCTCTATTGCCCGAGCTTGTTTGGCCACACCCCGTGTCCTTTACTCGAAGATCTACCGAAAGGCCAGTCGTGGAGCACCTCGACCCTCTGCCTCCCCTGAGGCGAACCGTACCACCGGACCGAAACGACATCGCGGACCGCGCATCCTCGTCGCCGACATCCGCATTGCGCGTCGCAGTGGTGGGTTCGAGTGGTTTTCTCGGTGGGGCGGTGCTCGACGCCCTGCTGAACATGGGGGTGACATGCACATCGATAGCGCGCCGTCCGCCCGCGTTGTCGGGACCGTCCATGCGCGTCGTGGCGGCAGATCTTCTCGATGTGGAGTCTGTGACCGACGCGCTGGCCGGTGTCGACGCGATTGTGCATGCAGCCTCCTATACGGGCTCCGACGCAGCCCGGTGTGAA
>NZ_AJVB01000309.1:0-4450 GCF_000278445.1 Rhodococcus sp. R1101 | reverse complement strand
ACCCGGTCGGGACGGCAGGGTGTCGGCCGCAAGACCCCAGGCCGACTCGATGTCGCGCCGGGCCTGCGGGTCGTCGACGGGGCGGCCCCCGGGCAGCAGGGTCGGGAACGCACCCGCTTCGAGGGCGCCGCGATCACCGGCGCGCCGCGGGATCCACGCCAGGCGGGCCCCGGTCTCATCGGCGAGGGCCGCCGCGGCGGACAGCGCACCGGGTGATGCCGCAGCGCGCTCCCCTACCAGCACGATCGCGCCGGGAGTTCGCATCGCGGCGGCCGCGTCGGAGGACGACCCGGTGCGGATCGCGTCGAGTGCACGCGCCTCGTCGCCCGGTACGCACCGCTCGAGTCGCCCCGACAGCTTGTGTACGCCGCGCGAGGCGAACGGTGCGATCGTGAAGACCTGCAGCCTGTTCCGCCGGACCGCCTTGCGCAGCCGCAGGAAGACGATCGGCGATTCCTCCTCGGGTTCGAATCCGACGAGCAGCACCGCCGGCGCGCGGTCGAGGTGGCGGTAGGTGACCTCGAGGTGCCGTCCGGCGACCCGTGCGGCGAGGAAGGCCGTCTCCTCGTCCGACAGGGCGCGGCTGCGGAAGTCGATGTCGTTGGTGCCGAGCGCCGTGCGCGCGAATTTCGCATAGGCGTAGGCGTCCTCGACGGTGAGCCGGCCGCCGGTCAGGACTGCGGCCCTGCCACGTGCCGCCGCCAACCCACGGGCGGCGACCCCGAGCGCCTCGATCCACGAGGCGGAGACGAGCGCTCCCGTGTCGTCGCGGACGAGGGGCGTGGTGAGGCGGTCGTCGGCGGTGGCGTAGGTGAACGCCCAGCGTCCCTTGTCGCAATTCCATTCCTCGTTGACCTCGGGGTCGTCTCCGGCGAGGCGGCGCAGCACGGCTCCGCGACGGTGGTCGGTGCGTTGGGCGCAACCGCTCGCGCAGTGTTCGCACACGCTCGGTGTGGAGACCAGGTCGAACGGGCGGGCGCGGAACCGGTAGGCGGCGCCCGTGAGGGCACCGACCGGGCAGATCTGGACGGTGTTGCCGGAGAAATACGACTCGAACGGTTCCTCGGTGTAGATGCCGACCTGCTGCAGCGCTCCGCGGTCGAGCATGTCGACGAACCGGTCGCCCGCGACCTGATCGGCGAAGCGGGTACACCGGGCGCACAGCACGCACCGTTCGCGGTCGAGGAGCACCTGTGAGGAGATCGCGATGGGTTTCGGATAGGTGCGTTTGGTGTCCTCGAAGCGGGACTCGGCGCGGCCGTTGGACATCGCCTGGTTCTGCAACGGGCACTCACCACCCTTGTCGCACACCGGGCAGTCGAGCGGATGGTTGATGAGCAGCAGTTCCATCACGCCGCGCTGTGCCTTGTCGGCTACCGGCGAGGTGAACTGGGTGCGCACGACCATCCCGTCGGTGACCACCGAGGTGCACGAGGCGAGCGGTTTGCGCTGTCCCTCGACCTCGACGAGGCACTGGCGGCACGCGCCGACCGGCTCGAGCAGCGGGTGGTCGCAGAACCGCGGGATCTGCACCCCGATCAGTTCGGCGGCGCGGATCACGAGAGTGCCCTTCGGCACGGCGATCTCGGTGTCGTCGATGGTGATGTTCACGAGGTCGGTGGTCTCGGACTTCTCCGCACCGGCACCGGACACGGCGGTCATCGCTCGCCTCCTTCCGCGGGGGTGTCGGTGGCGAGCGTCGACAGGTGCGGGTCGAACGGGCAGCCGCCGTGCTCGAAGTGGGCGAGATACTCGTCGCGGAAGTACTTCAGCGAGGAGGTGATCGGGCTGGTCGCACCGTCACCGAGCGCGCAGAATGCCCGGCCGAGGATGTTGTCGGAGATGTCGAGCAGCTTCTCCAGGTCGGCTTCGGTACCCCGACCGTGTTCGAGCCGGTCGAGGATCTGCACGAGCCACCAGGTGCCCTCGCGGCAGGGGGTGCACTTGCCACACGATTCGTGGGCGTAGAACTCCGTCCAGCGCAGCACCGTGCGGACGACGCAGGTGGTCTCGTCGAAGATCTGCAGGGCCCGGGTCCCGAGCATCGACCCGGCGGCGGCGACGTTCTCGTAGTCCAGAGGGACGTCGAGATGTTCGTCGGTGAAGATCGGCGTCGACGAACCGCCGGGCGTCCAGAACTTGAGCCGGTGGCCGGCGCGCACACCCCCGGCGTAGCCGAGCAGCTCCCGCAGTGTGATGCCGAGCGGAGCCTCGTACTGGCCGGGGGCGGTGACGTGCCCGGACAGGGAGAACATCGCGAAGCCCGGTGATTTCTCGGTGCCCATCGAGCGGTACCAGTCCACACCGTTGCGGACGACGAGCGGGACGTTCGCGATGGATTCGACGTTGTTGACGACGGTCGGGCACGCGTACAGGCCGGCGACGGCGGGAAAGGGTGGGCGCAGACGAGGCTGGCCGCGCCGGCCCTCGAGGGAGTCGAGCAGCGCCGTCTCCTCACCGCAGATGTACGCGCCCGCACCGGCGTGGACGACGAGTTCGAGGTCGTATCCGGAACCGAGGATGTCGCGTCCTAGATAGCCGGCCTCGTAGGCCTCCGCGACCGCGGCGTGCAGACGCCGCAGGACCGGGACGGCCTCCCCCCGCAGGTAGATGAACGCGTGCCGGGCGCGGATCGCGTAGGCGGCGATGATCACGCCTTCGACGAGGGCGTGCGGGGTTGCCAGCATGAACGGGATGTCCTTGCAGGTTCCCGGTTCGGATTCGTCGGCGTTGACGACGAGATAGTGCGGCTTGTCGTCGCCCTGCGGGATGAACGACCATTTGGTGCCTGTGGAGAATCCGGCGCCGCCGCGGCCGCGGATCCCGGAGTCCTTGACCGCGGCAATGACGGCGTCCGGATCCATGCCGAGCGCGATGGGCAGGGCTTCGTATCCGCCGTGCCGCCGGTAGGCGTCGAGGGTCCACGCCCGCTCCTCGTCCCAGTAACGGGTGAGCACAGGGGTCAGACCCGTCGGGGATCTCCCGACAGTGACGACGGCCTCGTCCTTCTCCGGCGGTTCCGGTGCCCGCATGTCGTGCTCGCGGGCGACCCCGAGTCCGGCCAGGGAGGCCGGTCCGGCGGTGCCGGCGGCGTCGAGCGCACCGGGTCGGCGGTCGGGGAAACCGGCCAGCAGGCGCGCGGTGTCGCGGAAGCTGCGCAGCGGTGCGCCGCGCGTCGGTGTGGGCGTGCCGCCGGAGAGCAGTTCGTCGACGAGCTCGACCGCGGAGTCGACGGTGCGGTTGTCGAACAGCTCCCAGTCGACGGTCATCACCGGGGCGTAGTCACACGCCGCGTTGCACTCGATGTGTTCGAGGGTGATCGCGCCGTCGGCGGTGGTCTCGTCGTGTCCGATGCCGAGCCGGGTGCACAGCGCGGAGAAGATCTCGTCGCCGCCCATCACCGCGCACAGCGCGTTCGTACACACCCCCACGTGGTGGCGGCCCGTCGGCGAGCGGCGGTACATGGTGTAGAAGGTCGAGACGGCGGCGACCTCGGCGCCGGTGAGCTCGAGCCGCCGGGCACAGAACTCGATCCCGGCGGGGGTGATGTAACCATCCTCCGCCTGTACGAGGTGCAGCAGCGGTAGCAGCGCCGATCGTGGCTGCGGGTAGCGTGCGACGATCCGATCGGCGTCGGCGTCGAGACGGGCGCGCACGTCGTCGGGATAGTGGCGCGGCGCGTCGGGTGGGGTGAGATGGGTGTCCTCGTCGGGGCGCGGCCCGAGCGGGACGAGGACGGGTTCGCGCGCAGCGGGTTCGGTCATCGGGACGGCGGCGGACGTCTCGCTCGTGCCCGCCGTGCCGACGGTCTCCGAGCCCGGGGCCCGCACGAATTCGGTGCTCATCGGTCCACTCCCCCCATCACCGGGTCGATGCTGGCGACGGCGGCGATGACGTCGGAGACCATGCCGCCCTCGCACATCGCCGCGACGGCCTGCAGATTCGTGAACGAGGGATCGCGGTAGTGCACGCGGTAGGGCCGCGTGCCGCCGTCGCTGACCAGGTGGACGCCGAGTTCGCCGCGCGGCGATTCGACACCGATGTAGACCTGTCCCGCCGGGACTCGGATGCCTTCGGTGACGAGTTTGAAATGGTGGATCAGGCCCTCCATCGATTCGCCCATGATGTGGCGGATGTGGTCGGGCGAGTTGCCGAGCCCGTCCGGTCCGAGCCGGAGTTTCGACGGCCAGGCGATCTTGCCGTCCTGCACCATCACCGGGCCGGGACGGAGCCGGTCGAGGCACTGCTCGACGATCTTCAGCGACTCGCGCATCTCCCCGATCCGCACGAGATAGCGCGCGTAGCAGTCGGATCCCTCGGCGGTGACGATGTCGAACTCGTAGGTCTCGTAACCGCAATAGGGTTCGGCGCGGCGCAGATCGTAGGGCAGTCCGGTCGATCGGAGGATCGGGCCGGTGACGCCGAGGGCCATGCATCCGGTGAGATCGAG
>NZ_AJVB01000308.1:0-4474 GCF_000278445.1 Rhodococcus sp. R1101 | reverse complement strand
ACCGAAGACCCCCGACATTGTTGGGGGTCTTCGGCTTTGAGGAGGGGATCCGCTTTGGCGGGTCCCCTTTTTCTCGTAGGGACTGCGTTCCGCGGCATACGCTTCGGTACATGGGTCGAAACGAGCCGGTGCGAAGTGTCTTCGGCGATTTCGAGCTGACCATGAACGAGCTGCGGGTGGTGACGCAGTACGTGGCGGAGAGTGCGCAGGACGTGCTTCCGGTCTTCGAAGAAGCCGTTCCCCAGGACCGACGTCCTCGTGCTGCTCTCGATGCGGCCTGGGAATTCGTCGGCGGTGCGAGACGGACGAGACTTCAGCGCGTCACTGCGTCGGATGCACACCGGGCAGCGAAGCAAGCGTCCACCGAATCGGTCTCTCTGGCCGCCCGCTGTGCCGGCGACGCCGCCGCAGCCGCCTATCTGCACCCGATCGCGAGAGCCACCCAGGTCGGACACATTCTGCGGGCTGCTGCGAGTGCTGCACGCATAGCCGAGCTCCGAGCAGATGGTGACCCGGCAGTCGGGAGCGCGATGATCGAGCAGGCACGCCGACGCGCGACCCCGGTACTGGTCGACGTACTTTCGCGCTACCCGCTCGCGTCGACGTCGAGGACTCGCGTCGGGCACCTCATGAGGACCCTGGATCTCTCTTTGCGCAACGGGGGACCACAGCAGCCGTAACTGGGCCCTCCACAATCCAGGTTGTAGTCGTGGCCTGACGCCGCCGGTTTCCGGCAAGGATCTGGCGAGGTAGTCGGTGAGGTCGCGGAATCCGAGAGCGGAACCGCGGAGGTGGTCGAGCTGTCCGTTGATCGTGGCTTGTGAGGCGGTCGACCCCAGGACATTCAGCGGCTGACGTCGTCCAGTTCGGTCAGGTCCTCATGAGCGAGGGAGCGTCCCGCACCGGCGATGTTCTGGCGCAGGTGTGCCGTCGATGACGTGCCGGGGATGAGCAGGATGTTCGGTGATCGGTGCAGCAGCCAGGCCAGAGCGACGGACATCTGTGTCGCCTCCAGTCGAGTGGCGACCGCCGAGAGCGCCGAGGACTGAAGCGGTGTGAAGCCCCCGAGGGGGAAGAAGGGCACGTACGCGACGCCGTCGGTAGCGAGCCGGTCGATGAGCTTGTCGTCGTGGCGGTGGGCGAGGTTGTACATGTTCTGCACGCACACGATCGGCGCGATGCTCTGTGCTTCGGCGACCTGCTCCTCGGTGGCGTTGCTGATCCCGAGGTGGCGGATCAGGCCCTGCTGCTGGAGTTCGACGAGTGTCTCGAATGCCTCGGCGAGCGAGCCGGGTCGGGGACCTTCGGCGTTGCCGAGTCGGAGGTCGACCAGGTCGAGTACGTCGAGGCGGAGGGACTCGAGGTTGTCGTGGACCTGGCGGCGCAGATCTTCGGGCCGGCGGGCTGTAGGCCATCCGCCCTGTTCGTCGCGGGTCGCGCCCACCTTGGTCACGATGTGCAGCGACTCGGGATAGGGGTGCAGTGCCTCGCGGATCAACTCGTTGGTGACGTGCGGCCCGTAGGCGTCGCTGGTGTCGATGTGTGTGATGCCGAGGGCGACCGCTTCGCGCAGCACGGCCAGGGCACCCTCGCGATCGGCGGGCGGCCCCATGACCCCTGGCCCGGCCAGTTGCATGGCGCCGTAGCCGAACCGGGTGACGGTCAGGTCACCCAGAGTCCAGGTGCCGCCGGGAAGAGAGGGGGAGGGTGTGCTCATCCTGTTGCCTTTCGTCGTGCACTCGGGGGGTGGCGCCTGTTGCCTCCCTGTATCAGCATTGGGGAGAAACTTCCTGTCGGGAAGTAGGCACTCGGGAGTGCGTAACCCATCCATCGGTGAGAGGTGCGATCAGTGACGACGATGAAGGCGGCCCAGAAGAGGGCTCAGGCCAAGATGGAGTACAACGCGTTCCTGGCAGGGTGCCCCAGCCGGCAACTGCTCGACCGAATCTCGGACAAGTGGGTCGTCCTGATCCTGTGTGCGCTGGGCGGCGACAACAGCCCCGGCCGGCCTGGTACAGCACACGAAGACGCTCCGAAGGCGATGCGTTACTCCGAGATCTCTCGTCTTCTGGCCGGGGTCAGCCAGAAGATGCTGACCCAGACGCTCCGCTCGCTGGAGCACGATGGTCTGCTCACCCGTACCGTGACGCCAACCGTCCCTGTCACCGTCTCCTACGAGCTGACCGACCTCGGCCTCTCGCTCCACCACATGACCCGCGGGCTCAGAAACTGGGCGCAGACACACATGGCCCAGGTTCTCGCGAACCGCGAGAACTACGACGCTCGCACCCCCTGACGGCTCACATCCAATCGTCCGACAGCTCTACATTCTCGGCCTACGCCCGCAACTGCGAAGAGCCCGTAACGGTCCGGCGAGCGAGCCGACCTATCCGGGTGAGGGGGCCGGTGGAAGCGATGTCGTGCTCAACCAGGCCTCCCACAGCGACCGGAGCGAGGTCTCCGAGAAACGCGCGGCGAGATCCTTGAACTGTGCCGTCGTCACATTGCCGTGTCGATGTTCCGCGGTCCACGTCCGCAGGAGGTCGAAGAAGTGCTCGTCGCCGAGGTGCACCCGCAGGGCGTGCAAGGTGAGGGCTCCGCGCTTGTAGATGCGGTCGTCGAACATGTCCTTCGGGCCCGGATCCTCGAGGAGGATGTCCTGAGGTTTGCGGGCCAGCCCTCTGTGGGCGTCGAGAGCATGCGCGTGCGCGGACCTGCCGCCGGAGTTCTCAGACCACAACCATTCCGCGTAGCAGGCGAATCCCTCGTGGAGCCAGATGTCGCACCAGCGGTACAGGGTGAGACTGTTGCCGAACCACTGGTGCGCCAATTCGTGTGCGACGAGCCGCTCTTCGCGGCCCGTGCCGTCGCAGAAGTTTGCGCCGAAGGTCGACAGTCCCTGAGCCTCGATGGGGATCTCGAGGTCGTCGTCGGTGACCAGTGCGGTGTAGTGCGCGAACGGATACGGGCCGAACAGGCGCGTGAAGACCTCGAGCATCTCGGTCTGGCGCGCGAAATCACGGTCGAACGACGCGCGCAGGCGAGGTGGATGGATCCCGTACTGCGGCACCGGATCCGACGCCAGTGTGCGTACCTCGTAATGGCCGGTCTGCACTGTGGCCAGATAGGTCGCCATCGGTTCGGGTTGCTCGTAGACCCAGGTGGTGCGACTGGCCTTGGTGGTCTTGTGCACGAGCGTTCCGTTCGCGACCGCGACGAACGGAGCGTCGGTGGTGACGGAGATGCGGTAGGTGGCCTTCGAACCGGGATGGTCGTCGCAGGGGAACCAGGTGGGCGCACCGTTCGGCTGGCTCGCGACGAGCGACCCCTCGTCGAGTTCCTCCCAGCCGACCTCACCCCACATGGTCCGCAACGGGGCGGGGGTACCCGAGTACTGCACGCCGAAGACGAGCACGGACCCGGCGGGGAGTTTCTCGGCCGGGGTGACGGTGAGCTTGCCGTCGCGGTGGACGAACTTGGCGGGTCGTCGCCCGTTGACGGTCACCTTGGCGACGCGCATCGTCTGCGCAAGATCGAGCGAGTACTTGGCGCGCACATCCGTCGTCGTGGCGATGATCTTCGCCCGGCCGTCCAACCTGTTGGACACGACCTTGTAGGTCAGATCCAGCTCGTAGCGCGAGACGCGGAAACCGCGGTTCCCGCTCTCGGGCAGGTAGGGGTCGAGGGGACGATCGGTGGCGACGGGCGCGACGGGCTTGGCGGCCTTGATGGGTTTCACCGCGGTGCCCAGCTGTTCGGTGTGGTCCACGGCGCGATGGGGTTGCCCTGCCAGCGGGTGGACTGCGGGACGACGTCGCCACGCATCACCAGCGAGGCCGGTCCGACGGTGGCACCGTCGCCGATGCCCGAGGCAGGCAACGCGACGCATTGGGGGCCGAGCGTGGCGCCGGCGCCGAGGGTCACGGTGTCCATGGACATGATCCGATCATGGAACAGGTGGGTCTGTACAACGCAACCGCGTTCGACGGTCGCGCCGTCGCCCAGGGACACCAGGTCGGCCTCGGGCAACCAGTAGCTCTCGCACCACACCCCGCGGCCGATCTTCGATCCCAGTGCCCGCAACCACAGGTTCATCACGGCGGTGCCGGTCGCGGCCCGTGCGAACCACGGTGCCGCGACGGTCTCGACGAAGGTGTCGGAGACCTCGTTGCGCCACACGAACGAACTCCACAACGGATGCTCCACACGCCCGATCCGTCCCACCACGAGCCATTTCGCGGCGACCGTCACCAGGCACGCCACGGCTCCGGCGCTCATGAGCACGATGCCACCGAGCAGTGCCGCGACGGCGTATCCCCAGTGCACGGCGAGAGTGTTCAAGGCGAACAGCACACCGAGGCCGATGCCGTAGGTGACGATCATGGGCACGAGCCGGAAGGTCTCCACGGCGCCGCGCGCGACCTTCAGTTTCAGCGGGGGTTCGAAGGTGCGGCTCGTGTCGCTGTCGCCGCTC
>NZ_AJVB01000307.1:0-4475 GCF_000278445.1 Rhodococcus sp. R1101 | reverse complement strand
GCTCGCGGCGGAATACGACGAGGCGGTCGGCAAGCTCGCCGCGACCGGCGCCCGCGTCCTGATGTGGACGGCCTACGACGGCAGCTGGGCGCCGGTCTTCGGGATCCTGCGCGGCCGCTGGGCCGTGTACAACGAGCTCGTCCGGGAGATCGCCGACCGGCACGGCGCGACCATCGTCGACTTCTGGCGTTTCGACGAGTACCGGGATCTGCGCATGTGGGACTTCGACCGGCTGCACATGTCCACGGCCGGCCACCACAACATGGCGATCCGCGTTCTCGACCTGCTCGGTGTCGAACACGATCTCGGACCGGTGGAGTTCGACGAGGCACCCGTCCTCACCCGGGCCCGGGAACGTGCCGCGGACCGCGCATGGATGCGCGGGTTCCTCGTCCCGTGGATCGGGCGGCGACTGCGCGGAGTCTCCTCCGGCGACGGCATCACCCCGAAATATCCCGAGCTCGGACCGATCCGGTTCTGACCTCCGCTCGTCCCGGCGGCCCCGCCGGGACGAGCGCGGGTGTCTCAGGCCCGTCGGGCCGCCGCGAGCCGCACCAGGTGCGCAATCGTCTCGTGCTCGGCCTCCGGTGGCAGCGCGTCGACCGGCCACCACTGCAGGTCGGTGGACTCGTCGCTGCGCACCGGCCGGGCGTCCACGGGTGCCGTCACCAGGAACCGCAGGTCGAGGTGCCGGGTGGGTACTCCGAGCGAGCACGTGATCGGATGGGTGTGCGCCGAGAGCAGATCCGGATCGATCACCAGATCGGCGATGCCCGATTCCTCGGTGGCCTCGCGCAGTGCCGCGGCGACGACGGTCTCGTCCGACGCCTCGCAGTGACCGCCGAGCTGGATCCACCGCCCCACCCGAGGATGCAGGGTGAGCAGCACGTTGCGGTGATCGGCGTCGAGGACGATCGACGACGCCGTGATGTGCCCCGGCACGTGCTCGCGCAGACACCCGTCGGGCGCCGAATCGAGGAACGCCAGCATGGTGTGCCGCAGCGACTCGGCGTCCTCGGAGTCGGTGTGCCAGGT
The DNA here is from genome assembly GCF_000278445.1 of Rhodococcus sp. R1101. Lineage (NCBI taxonomy): Bacteria > Bacillati > Actinomycetota > Actinomycetes > Mycobacteriales > Nocardiaceae > Rhodococcus > Rhodococcus sp. R1101. The sequence goes on along the minus strand of NZ_AJVB01000307.1, from coordinate 3,440 downwards.
GGTGAGCCGGTCGACCGCCGAGGCGTGCAGGGAACGCGCCGACACGATTACAGCTCCACGAGGGCGTCGCCCGGATCCGCGGGTTCGCGCGGTTCCGGTTCGGTGAGCGGATAGCCGACGGCGACCGCTCCGAGCGGCGACCATTCGGCGGGCAGCCCGAGTTCCTCGCGGACCACCTCGGGCGCGAAGATCGTCGAACCGATCCAGCAGCTCCCCAGGCCGCGGGTGGCCAAGGACACGAGCAGGCCCTGGACCGCGGCGCCGGCGGCGACGGTGAACATCGTGGCTTCGGCGGCGGTGCGACGCGCGTCGGGGTAGTGGTGTGCGCCGTCGGGCACCCGGAACGGAACGATCACCTCGGGCGCGTCGTAGAGGATCGCGCCGCGGGTGAGGCGGCGTTCGACGGCCACCGGGTCGAGTCCGTCGCCGCGGAGATCCTCGGCCCACTTGTCGCGCATGCGGTCCAGGAGCCGCCGACGGACCTGTTCGGTGCGCACCCACACGAACCGCACCGGGCGGGTGTGGTGGGGTGCGGGGGCGGTGAGGGCCTCGGCGATCGCCTCGCGCAGATCCTCGGGGTCGACGGGTTCGGCAGCGAACTGTCGCACCGACCGGCGCAACAGAAGTGCCTCGCGCCGGCCGCGTTCGAGGGCCTCCTCGGTGCCGAGCCAGAACAGGTCGTCCTCGCCGCTGCGGAGCAGGGCGCGGGCGGTGGAGCCGTCGTCGGGCAGGTCGAGTCCGCGCACCACGGCGACGGGCACACCGCCGAGCTTGCCCTTGACGAGATCGCCGGCCGCGGCGATCTCGTCGGCCACCGCCACGGACGTCACCTGCAGTTCGTTGCCCTGCGAATCGTGCGAGCCCGCGTAGCCGTGGAGGACGGGGAGCCCGGACGATCCGATCGCGGCGTCGGTCTGCCCGTTGCGCCAGGCGCGACCCATCGTGTCGGTGACCACCACGGCGACCCGCACGCCGAGCAGCGCACCGATCCGCTCGCGGAGGGCGGAGGCGCTCGCGTCGGGATCCTCGGGCAGCAGCGCGAGTTCGGCGCTGTCGACGTTCGACCCGTCGATCCCGGAGGCCGCCTGCACGATGCCCAGTTTGTTCTCGGTGATGAGGGTGCGGCCCTTGCGGGCCAGCACGCGCACGGCCTCTTCGTTCACGAGACGCCGGCGCAGTGCGTCGCGGGCGTCGGGATCGGTGGGCGCGGCGACGATCCGTCCCTCGACCTTCGAGACCACCTTGCTCGTGACGACGAGGACGTCCCCGTCGGTCAGCCACGGTGCGGCCTGGGCGACGGCCGCAGCCAGGTCGTCTCCCGGGCGGAACTCGGGGAGCCCGGGGACGGGCAGGATCTCGATCGGACCGCCCGGCGCGTGGTCGCGCACCGAGGCGTCGGCGACGGCGTCCGGCATCACAGGTTCACTCCGGCGAGCTCGAGGGCGGCGCGGGCCATGTCGGCCGTCGCGTCGGTGTCGGTCATGAGCAGGGGAACGGACCGGACCTCGACGCCCGGTACCTCGGCGCGGTCGGTCGAGTGCACGAGCCACCCGTCGAGAATGCCTGTGCCGGAGCGGGCACCGTAGTACCGGCCGACGGCTTCGGCGGTGGTCTCCACCCCGATGACGTCCAGGCACGCATCGGCCATCCCGCGCAGGGGCTTGCCGTCGATGACAGGGGAGAGGCCGACGATCTTCGCGGGCGTGGTGCGCAATGCGCCCCGGATACCCGGGATCGCGAGGATCGCGCCGACGCTCACGACAGGATTGGACGGGGCCAGCAGGACGGCGTCGGCGTTCTCGATCGCCTCGACCACTCCGGAAGCCGGCTTCGCCTCCTCCGCGCCGATGTGCGCGAAGCTGTGGGTGGGCACCTGTGCGCGGTGGCGGACCCACCATTCCTCGAAGTGCACGGCGCGCTGCTCACCGTCCTCGGGATCGGTGATGACGACGTGTGTCTCGCTGCGGTCGTCGGAGACGGGCAGCAGGGTCACGCCGGGTTTCCACCGGGTGCACAGTGCTTCGGTGACGGCGGAGAGCGGATAGCCGGTCCGCAGCATCTGGGTGCGGACGAGATGCGTGGCGATGTCGCGGTCGCCGAGACCGAACCAGTCGGGGATCGCACCGTAGGCGGCGAGTTCCTCCTTCGCGTTCCAGGTCTCGCCCGCACGGCCCCAGCCGCGTTCGGTGTCGATCCCACCGCCCAGGGTGTACATGCAGGTGTCGAGATCCGGGCAGATCCTCAGACCGTGCATCCAGACGTCGTCGCCGACGTTGACGATCGCGGTGATGCGGTGTGCCGCGTCCGGATTCGGCTCGACGCCGGGGGAAATATCGAGAAGTCGGCGCAAACCTGAGAGAAAACGCGCCCCACCGACACCTCCGACCAATACAGTCACATTCACGGCCCAAGCCTAAGCGGTGCGTCATCTACCCGGTCGCGCGCCGTCCGAAACGCGTTTCGGCAAAGCGGCCGATGATATGTGAACAACGCCGCTCCGCTTGACCGCGACACACCCGAAGTGTCTAATCACATACATGTCATTCGATAATCGAATTCGAGATTCCTTGCGGTGAACCCGCATTCGAACGAGTATTCGAGGGATGGCAGCGGGTTGATCCCCGGTCATGATTCGGCGCTGCAGGTGAGGAGGGACAATGGCCGGCGAGCGCGACAGCTTCGAGCTCATTCGAAGCGATACTGCAGTCGAGGCTGTCTGTGACTACCCGGACGTCGGGGTGCCCGTCCTGAGTGTGATTTCGGGATTCGGCGACCCTGCGGAGGGCGAGGAGCAGTGGCAGGAGCGTGCGCTCTGTGCGCAGACCGATCCGGAGGCATTCTTCCCCGAGAAGGGTGGATCCACCAGAGAGGCCAAGCGCATCTGCATGGGGTGTGAAGTCCGGGACGAATGTCTCGAATACGCCCTCGCTCACGACGAGCGGTTCGGTATCTGGGGCGGGCTTTCCGAGAGGGAACGCCGTCGCCTCAAGCGCGGAATAGTCTGACGAGGAGTTCGGCCCGGTACGGGGAGTACGGGACCGAGTGAAACACCGAATCGGATGACGAAGGCCGGGTTGCGGCCGTGGGGGACGAGCAACCCGGCCTTCGTCATGTGTCCGGAACGTTCCTCAGTCCTCGTCGTCCTCGTCGAGTGTCGGATCCACCACTTCCGGTTCGACGCCGAGATAAGTGGCCACCTGGTGCACGAGGACGTCGTGGACCAGATCCGTCAGATCGTCCGGATCCTTCGCTCGCACCTCGAGGGGGCGACGGAACAGCACGATCCGCGCCCGGGTGGCGGCCCCTCGTCGATCGATGCCGGCGGGCACGAGCCGGGACAGTGGTACCGGCCCGTCGGCGACCACTTCGTCGGGCCAGTTCACCGAGTCGGGATCGCGCGCCCGGATCTTCGGGACCTCGTCCACGGCGATGTCGAGCTT